>NZ_JAVRBM010000038.1:0-83928 GCF_034531255.1 Nostoc sp. ChiQUE01b
GCACTCAGCACTCAGCACTCAGCACTCAGCACTCAGCACTCAGCACTTTGCTATACTCCTGTTTTGTCACTTTCGGAAAACAATAATCGAAGCGAAACTCTAAAACTTTGATTCAATCAAGCTTTGAGCTTTTCTTTTCTAACAGAAACTAAAATTTATAGCTAAAAGTTGAAAGGTAAAGCTCCGAAAGGCTTTCAGGGATTGGCTTTTCCCAGATTGATAAAACAGGGTTATTTGTGCTGGTTCTAGTAAAAAGATATAAAGTAATAGTCAAGATGAAATATAGATAAATATTAATTTTTTAAATCTTTAAATATTAAAAATTTTCTTTATCCAATTTTTATATAGTTAATAAATCTGTAGATAAAACACATTAAATTATCCAATACTTTAGCAAATTTTATTTAAAGATTATCAAAACTTTTATATTCCTTTAAAAAAGGATATATCAATGTGAATATTTAAACAAAGTCCCATAAACAAGATAGACAGAACACCGCAATCTATTGTCAAATATGTAGAAGTAAAAGAATACTTAAGTAATCTATGTAAAGTTATTGCATTTGACTAATTACGCATGTATCTGCTTTTCTTAGGCATCTCTTGCCTCAACAAATACGCATCTGCACATCAGTGAGATTAGAGGGAGATTAGAGGCTCTCAAGAATTCATAAATTTGTTGAAAGAAAACAAAGGCCAATATGTTCTTCAATTAATTATTCATAATTAGCAATTACTAATATATATATTTATAGGTCAATCAATTATTAACTTATCAATATATTTATATCAAGCTTTATGATGCATTCTTTGTTGAAAATATTCATCAATGTCAAACTGATCCTGAAACATTAATTATGGCATCAAATCAAAACTTATCAACATCTGTAAGTCCAGTAATTACTACTAAATCATCTCTAGAAAGCATTGATCAGGGACAAACCAGCATTTCTGCTCGGTCTAGCCTACTCTCTCAAGGAGATGGACTCAAGGCAGAGTATTATGACAATATCGACTTCACCAACCTGAAGGTAACTCGCACAGATGCGACGGTGAACTTTAACTGGGGTGCTGGTTCTCCCGCTTCGTCGATTGATGCAGATAGCTTCTCAGCGCGGTGGACAGGTCAGGTAGAAGCCAAGTACAGCGAAACTTACAAGTTCTACACCACTGCTGATGATGGTGTGCGACTGTGGGTGAATGGTCAACAAATCATCAATCAGTTTATCGATCAAGCTGCCACCGAATCCAGTGGCTCGATCGCACTAGTTGCAGGTCAGAAGTACGATATTAAACTTGAGTACTACGAAAATAAATCCAATGCCGTTTCTCAACTGCGTTGGTCAAGCACCTCTCAGGCAAAGGAAATCATTCCTCAGTCCCAACTGTATAGTAATGTCAGCCCAACTAGTAATGTCACCCCATCTAGTAATGGCAACGGACTAAAAGCAGAGTACTACGACAACATCGACTTCACCAACCTGAAGGTAACTCGCACAGATGCAACGGTGAACTTTAACTGGGGTGCTGGTTCTCCCGCTGCATCGATTGATGCAGATAGCTTCTCAGCGCGGTGGACAGGTCAGGTAGAAGCCAAGTACAGCGAAACTTACAAGTTCTACACCACTGCTGATGATGGTGTGCGACTGTGGGTGAATGGTCAACAAATCATCAATCAGTTTATCGATCAAGCTGCCACCGAATCCAGTGGCTCGATCGCACTAGTTGCAGGTCAGAAGTACGATATTAAACTTGAGTACTACGAAAATAAATCCAATGCCGTTTCTCAACTGCGTTGGTCAAGCACTTCTCAGGCGAAGGAAATCATTCCCCAGTCCCAACTGTATAGTAATGTCAGCCCAACTAGTAATGGCAACGGACTAAAAGCAGAGTATTACAACAACATCGACTTCACCAACCTGAAGGTAACTACTACAGATCCGACGGTGAACTTTAATTGGGGTGCTGGTTCTCCCGCTCCGTCGATTGATGCAGATAGCTTCTCAGCGCGGTGGACAGGTCAGGTAGAAGCCAAGTACAGCGAAACTTACAAGTTCTACACCACTGCTGATGATGGTGTGCGACTGTGGGTGAATGGTCAACAAATCATCAATCAGTTTATCGATCAAGCTGCCACCGAATCCAGTGGCTCGATCGCACTAGTTGCAGGTCAGAAGTACGATATTAAACTTGAGTACTATGAAAATAAAGGCAATGCCGTTTCTCAACTGCGTTGGTCAAGCGCTTCTCAGGCGAAGGAAATCATTCCTCAGTCTCAACTTTATTCACCATTTCTTCAGACTAGCATCACATTAGGATCGTCTTCGATGACTGTGAACGAAGGCAGTAATAGTGTTACCGTAAAACTAATTAGAGAAGGAGATTTAAGTGGTACATCTTCAATTAAGTATGCAACTATAGCTAATACTGCTACAAAAGGAGTTGACTATGGGAGTGAAGGCATTGAAAGTGCTGGAACACTGACTTTTGCGCCGGGACAAAGCAGCACGCAGGTATCCATTCCGATCAATGATGATTCTTCGATAGAAACAGATGAAACCTTTAATTTTGTCATCGATCAGGCAGAGGGGGCAACACTAGGAGTCCAAAGAACTCTCTCAATTACGATTCAAGACAACGATCGCTCTGACCTCGATTTCAGTCAGCCAGTAGTTAATGAAGGTGACGGTACTGCTAAGGTGACAGTTACACGGGGCAACACTTCGGCGGCTGCTAGCGTCAGCTACATAACCCAAGATGGGACTGCTAAAGCTGGATCTGATTACCAAACTGTATCTGGAACCTTGAATTTTGTAGCCGGACAAACCAGCAACACCATTGTTATCCCTATTCTGAATGACAACGTTGGGGAATCAAATGAAACATTTGCTTTGAAGTTTAGTAACCCAGTTGGAGTGCAGCTAACTAATCAACAAACAAGTATCACTATTATTGATAATGACTCTGGTAACTTTGCTTTAGATACGGTAGCTTCTGGTTTGACTCAACCCATAGCTTTTGAATGGGCACCTGATGGTAACAGCATGTTCATTGCCCAGAAAAATGGGGTAGTGCGAGTCATGAAAAATGGTAGCTTATTATCAACACCATTTACTGATATTCGCACACAGGTAAATGATACGCGCGATCGCGGTCTATTAGGCATTACCGTACATCCAGATTTTGGCAAAAGTCCAAACGGTAACAACTATGTTTACCTGTTGTATACCTACGATCCACTAGAAACTAATGTAAACAATCCGAATAACAATCCCAATAGCACATTGGACAATCCTGACCAGAATGGGAATCGTACTGCACGCCTAAGTCGCTTTACAGCTGACCCCAACACTAATTACACTACTGCTATTGCTGGCAGCGAAGTTGTGCTAATCGGCACAAATGGCACTTGGGCGAATATTAGCAAGCCAGATGGAAATAGTACAGATGTCTCACTTGGCTATGCACCATCAGGAATTCTCAACAAAGATACTGGTAAACTGTTTACCAGCTTGCAGGATTATCTGAATAATCTCGATAAAGTCCAAAATGTCGAGAATTTTATAGCCAATGATAGTGAATCTCACTCAGTTGGTTCTGTGCGTTTTGGTACTGATGGTTCTTTGTTTGTTAGCTTAGGAGATGGTACTTCCTACAATGGGATAGACCCGCGAGCAATTCGCGTCCAGGATAAGAATAATCTGTCCGGCAAGATTCTGCGGATTGACCCGATTACTGGTAAAGGTTTATCAAGCAATCCTTTCTACAACGGTGACGGCAATAGCAATATTTCCAAAGTTTATGACTTAGGTCTGCGTAACCCCTTCCGTTTCACAATTGATAAAAAGACCAATACCCCCTATATTGGCGATGTTGGCTTCGGTACTTACGAAGAGGTGAATGTCGGAAAACCAGGGGCTAACTTTGGCTGGCCATTCTACGAAGGTGGCCTTGATGCAAATGGTAATATCACCAGTCTGAAACAACCATCCTACGCTACTTTAGATGCAGCAAAAGCTTTCTATAATAGTGGCTCAACTGTTACAGATCCATTGTACACTTACAAGCATTTTGGTTCTAATTCGATCCTCGTGGGTGACTTTTACACAGGTAATACTTTCCCTTCAATCTATCAAGGTGCCTTATTCATTAGTGATTTCAGTCAAGGAACTATCGATGCTTTGATATTAGATAGTCAGGGCAAAGTTGCCTCAGTTAAGCAGTTTGCTTCCCAAACAGACAGACCTAATCTAGGACTGCCTACACAAATCACCACTGGCCCTGATGGTAATCTGTATTACGCAAACTTGACCGGAGGCGAGATTGATCGTTTCCGACCTGTTTAGAGATAAATACAGTTTAGAATGAGCAACAAAACCCTGATGTAGAGACGCGATTTCTCGCGTCTTGAAAGACCAATTATCCTTAACCCAAACGTATTGGTTTAGAGATGACATAAAAATTATCAGTTATCAGTGAACAGTCGAATAACTGTTCACTGATTTTGCTTAAGATAACTTTGTTAGAAATCCCAACAATTTTTTGGTATTTGACGTTAGGAGTGTTCGACGATAAGCATCAGCGGCTTTTTTAATCGCTTCCGCTTGAGTGGGATAAGGATGAATTACACTGCTTAACTTGCTCAAACCAATCTTATTCACCATTGCCGTAGTCACTTCTGAAATCATCTCACCCGCGTGACTGGCGACAATAGTTGCACCAATAATTTCATCAGACCCCTTTTTGTGGTGGATTTTGAGAAATCCTAACTCTTCACCATCTGCGATCGCTCGGTCTACACTACTAAAAGGTATGTTGATTGTCATCACCTCAATACCCAATTTCTGCGCCTCGTGTTCGGATAACCCGACGTGAGCAATTTCTGGGTCAGTATAAGTTACCCACGGCATCACCAAACTACTGAGTTTGGAGCGTCCCAAGCCAAAGGGAGAAAACAGGGTATTTTTAATTACAATCCGCGCGGCTGCATCAGCTGCATGGGTAAACTTCCAGTTCATGCAGATATCGCCAGCTGCATAAATTTTGGGATTGGTCGTCTGGAGGTAATCATTTACCTTCACACCTTGGTGCTTGTCGTATTCCACCCCCACTGATTCTAAATTCAAACCTTCCACATTTGGCGATCGCCCCGCACCGACTAAAATTTCATCGACTGTCACCGAATCTCGATGACCATTAGCACAAAAGTAAAGCCGTTTCCCCTCGGTGACAGTTACCACTTCTTCCAACTTGGAATTGAGTACTACGCGAATTCCTTCGTTAATCAAAACCTTTTGGAGAATTTTAGCGGCTTCAGCGTCTTCTTTATTCAGGAGATGAGAACCGCTATGGAAAAGCACCACCTCACAACCCAAACGTCGGAAAGCTTGCGCTAATTCGCAACCAATGGGGCCGCCACCAATCACCGCCAAATGTTCCGGTCGTTGAATCAGCGAAAAAACCGTCTCATTAGTTAAATAACCCGCCTGTTCAATTCCCAGAATTGCCAGTTGTGCAGGTCTTGTGCCAGTTGCAATCACAGCTTTTTTAAACTTGAGAGTTTTGTCCCCAACTTCCACAGTATTTTTACTCGCAAATCGACCGCTACCCAAAAAGACATCAACACCCAACTTTTGAAACCGTTCCGCCGAGTCATTATGGCTGATATCAGCTCTTATTCGCCGCATCCTGGCCATAACTTTGGAAAAATCAACATCAATATTATGTTGGGGAATATTAACTCCTAAGTCTTTAGCATCCCAGATTTCGCCAACAACGCGGGCAGACCGAATAATCGTTTTAGATGGTACGCAACCAACATTTAAGCAATCTCCACCCATGAGATGCTTTTCAATCAACGCCACTTTTAAACCCAAATCTAGACCCGCAGCACCCGCCGCCACGACTAATCCTGCCGTACCAGCACCAATTACTACCAAGTCGTAAACATCGGCAGGTTGAGGATTAACCCAACTTGGTGGATGGACGTAAGACACCAACTTTTGGTTATACTCGTCTATTGGGCGAACTGTGACTCTTTCTAAATCTGAATTGGTCATTGGCAAAACCTCTTTTAAAATTAAAAATCCCGATTAATTTAGGCGGTTCAGTCTTTTATTTTTTATGCTTGTTTAATAAGGAATACAGCCTTTGAATTATTTTGTCAGTTTGAGAATTGACAGATACGATTGAAGCTTTCGTGTATAAACCTTTTCAAATCTCGTTTCTAGCCTCTGGCTGGAAATGCTGCTCCTGGCGGCTCTGCCGCGAGGAGAGGGAGGCGGAGCCTCTAGAACGGCATTCCCAGTCTGAGACTGGGAACGAGACAATGTACAAATAAATGTACAAATAATTTGGGATAATTTATTTTTTGCAAGTCCCTAAACGTTTCAGCAATCAATAATTTACAGCAATTTGCACTTGAATAGACCACAGTAGGTTAGCACAGCTGTCCATCTCTACAATTCCTTTTTTAAAGCTTTGCGTGCAATCCAGGTTATATAAACTGTAACGGTAACTGTTGCAATCAAACCCAAGATGCGAATTGCCCATTGTAAAGTCGGGTTGGTAGGTTGAGCCTCAGTGCCAATCATCGCCAGATTACCTGCAAGGGAACCAATATAAACATACATGATGGTTCCAGGAATCATGCCTAGAGAGCCGATGAAGTAATCTTGAAGTGAAACTCCCGTGATGCCAAAGGCATAGTTGAGCAAATTGAAAGGAAATATCGGGGACAGTCGCGTTAACAGGACAATTTTTAATCCTTCTTTACCTACTGCTTGGTCAATGGCGGCAAATTTTTTGTTATCTGCAATTTTACCAGCAACCCAACCCCTTGCTAAATAACGTCCCACAAGAAAAGCAGCGGTAGCGCCAAGGGTTGCACCGATAAACACGTAGACAGAACCCAAAACTGCGCCAAAAATTACACCAGATCCCAAGGTGAGAATAGAACCTGGGAAAAAAGCAACGGTAGCGATAATATAAAGGGCAATAAAAGTTATGGCTCCCACCGCACCCAGGCTATCAATCCACTCCAAGGCTTCGCATAAAATGGCTTGGGGATTAAAAGAATTTGAATTTGCAGATTCTTGTGCCAAAGCTTGGTCTGTGTTTAATGAGAAAGCAGTCGCTAATATCAATAATGTTAATACACTTAGGTTAAAAAATTTCTGCAAGTTTTTGGCATCAATAGTTTTAAATATCTGAATGATTGTTAGTTTTGTCATGGTTTGCTACCTTCTGAAGCTCGATGTTGACCTTCCGAGGCTTGATGTTGACCTTCCGAGGCTCAATGTTGCTTCTGAGGCTCGACGTTGACCTTCTGAAGCTCAAGTTTGAAACCTACACTTTAAATTCAATGCCTCCAAGATATACTAACTAGATGAGAAACAGCTTAACAAAGTGTAGGGTTTAAATCCCCGGCTTCATCAAGCCGCAAGTGTTGTGGCTCTTTCTAAATCCCCGTTACAACACGTAATTGCGAATTGCGTTAGCGCAGCGTTAGCGAGTCCGCGTTCGCTTTTAGCGTCTCGTAGAGAGCGTCATTGCGAATTGCGAATTGGTTTAAACTCTCTTAAATTTTTCTCAGCGATACCAGCGACGAATTCGCTCAGGTGAAACGCCGAGTAAATAAGCAATAATTATGAATTGATTAAGTAGCGTGGTTTTGAATACTCCCTTTTGCAACCATCTACGGGCTGAAGTAATAACTGGTGTAGGGATAATTACAATGCGTCCGATGCGTTTTAATCGGTGCATGAGTTCAAAGTCTTCCATGATAGGCAATTCAGGAAAACCACCAATTTGCTGAAATACTTCCTTAGTTAAAAAAATTGCTTGGTCGCCATAGGGCATTTGATAAAAATGCGATCGCACATTTACTCCCCACTCCACCCATCGTAAACTTAAAAGTGACGCATCAATCCGCAACTTAAAAGCACCAGCCACAGTCCCAGGCTGTTGTAGTGCTATGCGAATCATCTCATCAAACCCCGTTGGCAAACGGGTATCTGCATGGAGAAATAACAGAATCTCACCACTAGCCGCTACAGCACCGGCGTTCATTTGAATAGCACGACCGGGAGATGATGAAATAACTTTTACACCTAAAGACTGGGCTATTTCTACTGTGTCATCCTTTGAGCCACCATCTACTACTATGACTTCTATATTTATACTGGGTTGAGTAGTAGCAATGGCTTCTTTAATATTTCCTGCTTCATTAATAACTGGAATAATAATCGAAATTTTAGCAGCAGCAATATTCTGACTCATGATTGCTGAGTTTGCTTTTCCAGTTGGTCAGGAAATGAACACTCTACCGTTACCTTAAGATTACTTTCAGCCGTGCCTTTAGTTATATAAGGTATACCTGCTTCACCGCCAACTTTGATACCAAATTCTAGAGTGACTTTATCAATATTAGCAATAGGGATTTTCTTAAAAGCATTAAGCGAATAAACAGTGTAAGCCCGAATTGTACCTTCAATTGCTTGGAAATTTTGCACTATTTGTTTTTGTACAGCATCAGCATCGCATCCCTTATCAATTAGCGCTTCTTCTTCTCCCTCTGGAGAAACTTCGGTAATGACTGGTGGAGCATCTACATTATTTGTAGCCTCAATGTAAATAATCGTGCCATCTTCTAACTGAATAGGTGTGAGTTGAGTCATAGGATAAATCTTGCCTAAAAGAATTGCGTGTAGAGTAGCCCAGATGTGCTAACCTACCAATTTTTACGGAAAATGCGGTAAATTTCTTGTAGAAGCTGGAAATAATTCGGCACAAGTATCATAGGGCTTTCTAAGATGAGTCGAGACGCTTTGGTGGTGGGAATTAATACTTATGACCGCTTAAAGAGTCTTAATGCGCCAGCTGGGGATGGTGAAGCGATCGCTCAAATCTTACAACAATATGGGGAATTTCGGGTAACGCGGCTGCCAGCAGTCAAAGACAAGGAAAATGAGACGATTCGCATTGGTAAGCAAACTAAAGTTAGTTTAACTCAGTTAGAAAAAGCGATCGTTCAATTGTTTAAGCCAGATGGGAAGCCGCCAGACACAGCATTACTGTATTTTTCTGGTCATGGATTGCGGAAAAATCTAGGGATTCAGGAAGGCTTTTTAGCGACAAGTGAAGTCAACCCCGATGCGGGTAATTGGGGATTATCTTTACAATGGCTGCGACGACTGCTGCAAGAAAGTGAAGTAAGACAACAAATTGTGATTTTGGATTGCTGCTATAGCGGGGAAGTGCTAAATTTTGCAGAGGCAGATCCAGGCGATAGAGGTAAAGGAAGAGACAGGTGTTTTATTGCGGCTTCTCGTAATTTTGAAGTTGCTTTTGAAGAGATTAACAGCCAACACAGCGTACTAACTGCCGCACTGCTAAAAGGTTTGGAACCAAAACAAGACCGTTGGGTGAGTAACTACACTTTAGTAGACTTGCTCAATCAAGAACATCACCCCTTCCCCCAGCGTCCAATTTTTGCGAATTCTGGTGAAGCAATTAATTTCACCCGCAAATGGAATTCCTCTGTTGTTAACTCCACAGTACAGATATCAGCTATTTGTCCTTACAAAGGGTTGTCTTATTTTGATTGCACAGAAGCAGATGCCAACTTATTTTATGGCAGAATAGCGTTAACTGATGAATTATTAGAAAAAGTGCGATCGGGTAATTTCCTCGCTGTGTTGGGAGCATCAGGAAGTGGTAAGTCTAGTGTTGTCAGAGCGGGTTTACTTTATCAATTAAAGTTAGGACGTAGGTTATCGGGTAGTGAAACTTGGCAGTTAAAAATATTTCGACCAGGGATTAATCCCTTACAAAATTTAGCACTGGCATTTGTAGAATCAGAATTATCAGATATTGAACGCGCATCTCAATTAGCAAAAGTTGAAAAATTAATTGCCAAAGGTGCAGTCGGTTTAGGACAGTTGATTACAGCCGCACAAACTCAGCGCGTAGTGCTAGTGGTAGACCAGTTTGAAGAAGCTTTTACCCAATGTCAAGACATTACAAAACGACAGCACTTTTTTGAATGTATGCTAGGTGCTTTGCAACGGGACGATAAGAAACTCTGCCTAATAATCACAATGCGGGCTGATTTCTTTGGCAAATGTCTGGAACAACAATATGGCGGACTAGCTAAGAAAATTCAAGAGCATTTAGTAACAGTAACACCGATGAATCGGGAGGAATTAGAAACAGCAATTATCAAACCTGCTGAACAGGTGAACTTAGCAGTAGAACCAGAATTAGTTTCTCAAATGATTGCAGATGTAGAAAATTCACCGGGGAGTTTACCGTTGTTGCAGTACACGCTGACAGAACTATGGCAGCAAAGAATTGAAGAACGGTTAACCCTGACTATGTATAGCAAACTAGGTGGAGTCAGGGGAACCCTACAAACACGCGCTACAGAAGTTTATGAGTCATTATCACTTGAGGAACAGCAAGCAACAAAGCGGATTTTTTTAGAATTGACGCAGTTGGGAGAAGGAACAGAAGATACCCGCAGACAGGTTGTGCAACGAGATTTAGTTACTTCACAGCATCCAGAAGCTGTAATGAATAGAATAATTCAACGGTTAGCTGATGAGAAACTAGTTGTCACCAGTACCTTATCTAATCAAATTGCTGTGGTAGATGTGGCACATGAAGCACTGATTCGCCATTGGTTGCTATTACGCAAATGGATTGAGGAAAGTCGGGATGTATTGCGACAAAAGCGGAAAATTGAAGCGGCGGCTATTGAATGGCGAGATAGGCGAAGAGTTAAGGATTATCTCTTTCAGGGGAAGCGGTTAAGAGAGGTAGAAGATTTTCACAAGCAACAAACTGATAACTTAAGATTATCTGACCTAGCTATTGAGTTTATTCAAGCAAGTGTCAGACAAAGACGGAATAATAGCTTTCAGTCAATTGCTTTTTTCTTAATTATCCCGCTGGGTTTATCACCATATGTGGGCATGGTTATTGAGAAACAGATTAGGATAAGCCAACTTTGGCAAACTGTTAATGCTGCTAGAGGAAAGGAGTATAGTCAGGCAAGAATTCAAGCACTTGAAAAACTGATCCAAGCTGGTGAAAGTCTAGCTAAGGAAGATTTCAACGGTGCCAACCTCAGCTTTGCCAATCTCAGCGGTGCCAACCTCAGCGGTGCCAACCTCAGTAATGCCGACCTCAGCCGTGCCAACCTCATCTACGCTAACCTCAGCAATGCCAACCTCATCTACGCCAACCTCAGTAGTGCCAACCTCATCTACGCCAACCTCAGTATTGCCAAGTTCAGCGATGCCAACCTCAGTGGTGCCAACCTGATCAATGCCAACCTCAGCGGTGTTCACCTCAGCGGTGCTAACCTCAGCGATGCCAACCTCGTCAATGCCGACCTCAGCAGTGCCGACCTCAGCAGTGCCGACCTCAGCAGTGCCTACCTCAAGTACACCAAAAACCTTACCCCTGAGCAAGTTAAATCTGCTAATGCTAATAGTTGGAAGAAGGCAACATACAACAAGGATTTTCGTGCCAAGCTCGGTTTACCACCAGAACCAGCTAAGTGAATACTTTGGGTTGCGTTTTTACTTCTACCCAATCCTGCAATGCAACTTTTTGCAAACTTTTTCTACATCATTATTCGACTAAAACGTAGTTGTTTTGCAGTCTTCTTTGCGTCTATACGGCAAAACAAAAAGACTTATTGTTAGAGGAAGTAAAGCGATCGCTCTTTTCAGAGATTGCTTTGCTGGCAATGAGTTTTTATAATTAAGCGATCGCACAGCTAATCTGAAAAAATGGTATCAAAGAGCGATCGCTTGACTCTGAAATTCATTGCCAGGATGTCTTGATATAATTGGTCTGTGCTACTAATAGTGATTTTGCCATCTACCTGAAGTTTCTTGATGACTGCTAAGGTTCCCTTAACATTTAATCCTAGTCGAGTTGCCTCTTTTCTAGCTGCGAAGTCATCTAAAATTATGTAGTCTGTTTGTAATTCAGTGCCTAAAGCAATGGCCTCTGATTCTCCTCTCCCTAGTCGCATATTTAGACGATTGGCTAAGGAAAGTAATTGAATTTCTTTGACTAATATTTTTTCAGCATCAATTAAAGCTTTTACCTGCTGACTAGCTGCATCAGATTTAGCACTAATTTCTTCAGCAACAAAATTTGGCAAATAAAACTCATCAGAGGAATCTAGAAAAATATCGAGGAATTACAGGCGCGATAAAAAGATTAATGGAGAAGAGTTAAAAACAACCTTCACACACCTTACCAATCCTTCTCTATAGCGATATCTTGTTCAGTTAAGTACGAAAATTCCAGCCCCATCAAATTTAATAGTTCAAGAAATACATCCGACTCTATTTCCATTAGTTCTGCGGCTTTTTTCAAACTAATAACTCTCGAAAATAGCGCCCCTATCACAAACAAAAATGTTTCTTTTTGCTCAATATTATTAAATAATGGAATTTCTGAAGCAACACTTCTTAATTCTTCCTTACTAGTCATAGGTATTTCCAGCTACCGACTGAATATCCTTAGATATTATCCCAAATTTCTGTAAGCGATGTCTACTGACAAGCGAAATGGGCAGTTAAAAACTGTACGTCAGTTGATTCCGATAAAGATTTTTGTACCAAGCTGGATTTATGCCGCCTTAATATGTTTAATCTGAAAAAATGGCATCAAAGAGCGATGCCTGCGGCAGGCTACGCCAACGCAACACTCAGAGATTGCTTTGCTGGCAATCAGTTTTATAATTAAGCGATCGCAGCAAACAAAAACCAACCCTGTAGTCACTCCCGTCAACCCTGGAGCCACTTCCGAGAACTCTGCATCTAATCTGAAAAAATGGTGTTAAAGAGCGATGCCTGCGGTGGGCTACGCCAACGCTTTTTTCGGAGATTGCTTTGCTGGCAATGAGTTTTTATAATTAGGCGATCGCAGCAAACAAAAACGAACCCTGAAGTCACTTCCATCAGCCCTGAAACCACTTCTAGGAACTCTGCATCTAATCTGAAAAAATGGCATCAAAGAGCGATACCTGCGGCGGGCTACGCCTACGCTTGCTATACAAAAGCTCTAGAATTCAGAAATGGTAAATGTTTTCGGAGAGTGACAGAAGCGTCTCAGGAAGCGATGTCTGACGACAAGCCGCAAGCGTCTACGCATTCCCAATGGATGTAAAGAAACATTTCTGTTTCTTAGAAGAGGGATATAGCAGTCGAAGCATAGGTTAGGACTATGTTGGTTGCTGAAACCTTTGATAATACTGAGTTTCTACTCAGCACGGGCTAAACGCCCCGCTTCCGCTAACAGCACGGGCTAAACGCCCCGCTTCCGCTAACAGCACTCAGCACTTTGCTATAGATGAGGATTTTTACGGGCTGTAGAGGATTGCTCCTGTTGTCATATTGTTTCACATCTAGATGGATAGACAGGTTAACCGAAAGGTTCTACAATTTGACTGATTGTGGTAAATTTACCTATTGCCCAATCCATATAAGCATAGTAAAGATTTTCTAGTGATTCCGTTTGATTGCGGAAGCACTAAATTAATATAGGAAAGTCTTTGAGTAAAGGGCAGCAAACAAATGGATGTAAAGCTGATTCTAGCTGGATTAACAGTTATATTTACGCTTTCGTGCTTATTTTTTGGCACGAAGAATGGATTCTATGATTCAGATAACTATCATGGCAATGGCTCCGCACATTGAGATAAATCTGTAGACGCTCGATCGACTTCCCGGAGGGTGAGTTGGCTAAGAGCGACTCAAAACTTGTAAAGGCAAAAGAAACCACAGGCAAACTCCTTGAGCTACTAGTTTGATAGCTTCTCGTTAGCCCACCTTTCCGAACAGTGCGGGTTCGGTGCAGGCGTCCTCCCCAATCAAAAATCCGTATTCTCAGGGTGTAGGGGCGCACGATAAAACTTACCCCTAAATCACAAAAGCAAAATTTGTGTAACTTTTGGCTTTTGGGATATGTCCATGATGATGAGGTTTGAGGGGAGGAGAGCATGAGGGATAATCTATCGGCATCCTCTCGCGTAGATGCAGAAGGGGGTAGTGAGTTAGAATGTTTGCCCTATAGTGTCCAGCATGACAATGAGGGCGTATGTTTATTGGTGAAAATGGGGCCACATCGCATCCTCTTGGACTGTGGTTTGGAGGATATTTCATCGCTGGCTAAAGAGCTTAATAAGTCGGTACGTGGAACTAGTTCGCCCCTACCAGCAGATTTAGTTTTGATTAGTCATGCCCACCCAGATCACGCTAAAGGCTTACTGGCGCTGCATAAAACTTTTCCAAAGTTACCAATTTATGGTAGTGAGGTAACTAGCAAGTTACTACCACTGAATTGGGTAGACGAAGACCCTGAGAAAATTTCCCAATTTTGTCATGCCTTGCCATTGCGATCGCCTGTGGAATTCCAAGATGGTTTGGTGGCAGAATTATTTCCCGCAGGGCATTTACCAGGAGCAGTGGCAATTCTCCTCACCTATACCACCCAGCAGCGGACTTACAAGCTACTGTATACAGGAGACTTTTTCTTATCGAACTCCCGACTAGTAGAAGGTTTGCGTTTAGAGGAACTGCGAGGTTTAGACTTGGATGTGCTAATCATTGAAGGTAGTTATGGCACATCCCGTCATCCCCATCGCCGCAACCAAGAAAATCAATTAGCCGAGCGAATTAATAGAGCAATCGCTGACCATTGTTCTGTAATCCTTCCCACTCCGGCTTTAGGATTAGGTCAAGAATTATTAATGCTGTTGCGATCGCATCACCACTTCACCGGACGAGATTTAGATATCTGGGTAGATGGTGCTGTCGCCACTGGATGTGATGCATATCTTGAACTGCTGCCCCATCTCCCCCCATCGGTGCAGAACTTCGCCCGCCATCAACCCTTGTTTTGGGATGAACGAGTACGTCCCCGTGTGCGTCGTCTACAACCAGAACATCGTCCCAGTGTCGGTAAGTCACCTTGTATTGTCCTCACCGACTCGACAGCTGATTTAGGCGAACACTGCCAATTAGACACCGGGCCTTGGCTGATTCTCCTACCAGAAAAAATTGATATAAAAGTTAACAAAGAATATTTAGCGCCCACCACTCTTGAAACTTATCTCTTAGCTCAACATAGCGATGGCCCTGGTACTACGCAGCTAATTCATAATTTGCGACCCCAGCACGTGATTTTTGTCCACGGTTCCCCTGCCTACTTGGCAGACCTGACTAGCTTAGAGGAGTTGCAAAACCGCTACCATGTACACTCTCCCGCGGCTGATACCTTAGTAGAACTGCCCATCGGCGACACATTTTTACAACCGGCAGCACCAGAAACTAACTATGAAGGCGAACTGACAGAGTTAGGAACAGTAATCACAATCACCCTACCCAATGTGATTACTGCCGATCAGCGTTGGCGGCAATTTGCCGATACTGGTTTAATCGAAGCTCGTTGGCAAGGGGAAGAATTAGTCTTAAGGGGATTGTCTCAACGAGAACTGCTCAACCAAAACAGCGATCGCTATACATGGGCCGATGTAGACTGTTGTGGTACTTGCCGACATCAAAGGGGGCAGCGGTGTTGGAATCCAGCTTCCCCGTTGTATAACTTTAAGGTAACTCTCGAAGGTTACTGTCCTGCCTTTGAAGGTTTGAATGATAGCCAATAGTCATTAGCTTTTTGTCCTTTGTCATTTGTCCTTTGTCCTTTTTGACTAAATGACTAATGACCATTGTACAGACGCGATTAATCGCGTCTCTACTGACTAATGACTAATGACTAATTATTCTGGATTCGAGTCAGTGTAACGGTTATGAATGCGCTCTGCTTCGGGACAATCTTCAGTCATCAGAGGTTCTACATTACCGCGTGGTACTGAAGCCAATTTTTGGGTTACAGCACCAATGCTCTCGAGGCGAACCATTTCTTCCCAAGAACAAACTTCGTCCTCTTCTTCTGTTTCATAGCGTAGGGTTACTAAATCACCCTCTATATCTATGATGCGGGCGCGTTCAATCCAGCGTTGCTGGTCCCGCAAGAAAACACATACCTCGCGCCCATCGCAACACAGTTGATAAATCTTGCGGTGTAGCATGTATTGTTTCTGCCTTTTTAAACAACGTAGTTAAACCTGTCAAAATCTGGGTTCTACCCCATTACATTACACCTTTAAGAGGTTAATTTCACTTTTCAGAACAAGTACGCTTCATCACCCAATCCCAAGATTTGCTTCTAGTTGTCAAAATATCAGGATAATATTGGGTCATAAATCAGATGCTCTAACAATGAACTCAATCTCCCTCCGGCTTATTCTAGGGAATGTCTGCTTCTATAGAAGTCAAACAATTCGGTACCTGTGCTAACCAGGTTCATATATGTTGGTGAGTCATTCTTACCATTATGTAATAAAGAATACTCCAAAACAATCGTTGATTGCGGTTGTTTAATTTGCCTACTTTTAATCATTGGCATTACTGGGAAGTCCGGGGACTTGGCTTTACTTTTACCCACTTGTATCTGATCTTAACTCATTCTCTTGCTGACCTTGATGTTTTTCAATAACAACACTCAAATAGTTTTGAGTTTTTCAGGCAAAAACCTGAAAAAAAGCAACAGCGTAAGGGAAGAGGTAGAGGGAAAAGACCATCAGAAAATTCTACTTCAGAAGTCTCAGGAGGGTTTATGTGGTAATGGAAATTCTATAAGCACGTTCGACGAGGATGCTTCTCGTTTAATTTTTCCGGCGCGAACTGCATCGTATAGGGCTGCAAGGTCTGACAAATCCTCTGACTGATAGCATTTAGTGGTTAGCACCTGCTGGAGTAAACCCTCAGATTCAACACTAAGATATCCAGTTTGGAAAGCAGATGCAATAATTGTGCGAATCATCTTGATTAGGGCAGAGTGAGCAAATTATTAGGTCTAGTGTGGAACATTTTCCTTTCTTGCTAATTGATATGAAACATTAATACTATGTGATTAGTATTACGCTCAATCAGTGATTTACATCACAATATGATTTTTCGATACTCCTCTATTAATCTACAGAGATAAAAAGGCATAGCAATTTTCAGCATCTAATGTTGGGAAGCTGAATGTTTTAACAAAATTATATAAAATACAACAATTTTTTTGACAAGTATCCACAAAATAGAATCAAACATCAGCAATCAAGCAAAAAACTGGCGGAAATCTTCATCTTTTTGACTTAATTGTACCCAGTCTAAGTTTAAAGACTGGAATTTTTGCACCAAGCGATCGCAAGCCGGACGTTCAGTAGCGTAATGTCCAGCATCGATTAAAATGAGATTGCGGTCGCGGCTTTCTTGAAACTGATGAAATTTACAGTCAGAAGTCAGATAAGCTTGAGCACCTGTTTTGGCGACGGCTGAAATGTAACTAGCCCCCGAACCACCCAAAACAGCAACTCGTGAAATTGTTTGCTGTAAATCAGCACTTGGGGAAAAAATCAAATTATGGGGAGCAAGTCGGGTTTGAATGGTTGCGAGTAATTCCTGTAATGTCAGAAATGGCTCTAGCAAACCAACACGACCATATCCTAATCCGGCTTGTGTAAGTTCTATCGGAGTAACTTCTTTGAGTTCTAAAATCTGAGCTAACACGTCAGCAGTCCCGTCTTGCACTTGGTCAAAATTCGTGTGAGCAGTGTAAATACCAATATTGTGGGTAAAGGCTAACCGTACCATTTCGGCGATCGCTTCACCAGTGCGTAAAGATTTGAGAGGATTAAAAATCAAGGGGTGATGGGCAAATATCAGATTAGCATTTAGAGCGATCGCTTCCTGCATTACCGCCAAAGTCGGTGTCAAACACACCAAAACCCGTGTTTTTTCCTGCAAAATACCTGGCTCAATTTGCCAGCCACAATTATCCCAGTTTTCACACCAAGCGGGATTCGCCCATGCTTCAAACCAAGTAATTAAATCAGCAATTTTCATAATTATTTTTTTCAGCAATTGTTAATTGCTAATCAGCGTTTCTGTGGTTGAATATTTAATTTTAATGCTAATTGCTGGCGCATTTCCTGAAAAGGTTTGTTCCATACAGGGCTAGCATTCCAGTTCCATACTGCTACTGGAATCAGTTGTTCTTCAGCAAGATAAGTTAGCAGACGGTATTCATCTTCTGGTTCGCGAGAAAAGGTGAAGGGGTTGCGGTAGCCCGTATCACACAGTTTATAAGATACGACCTGACCATGATTAATACGTTGTAAAAGTTCCTTACCTTTGATAAGCAAATAATCCAAAAACAACAGACTAAAAGGCTCTATATATGCACGTTTTTGTGGTTCTTTTTGTACCCATCTTGCCCATTCAAACCCATACATAAAATCATGAACATAACGGAAGCGTATTTCTGTTTTATTTCCGAACATCTCTGTTAGACAAACCATCTTTTCACCAAAAACCTTTAAGAACGCAATAGCGCCCTCATCAGCATTTAAAGCCTGCCTAAGCATACTACTTACCAGAAAATCAAAATCCCAGAAGATGTTTTCTGGGAAGTTTTGCAATTGAGTACGGACTATGCTTTCGAGAGTTTCTTGAATAGTTGTGATAATTTGAATGTCAGTATTTCGTTCTGCAATCAAATTTTCTAATGCTGCAAAGCTGGTAATTAATGTTTTTTGGGGGCTAAGTGACAATAAATTAACAGACTGCTGGGCAAGTATTTCATCAATAAGTTGAAATGTATGAGTTGGCGTTAGTTCTTGCTTCATAGTAATAGAAATACCCAGGCAGCTTACACTAAATACTAGTGTATATTGTCCTCAAAAAATTATTTAATAATCACAAATAAACTTAACTTTTAAATTTACAAATTTACATAAACTTTTGAATGTCTATCTAGTTAGTTTTTAGCTCAATAATTTTGATGAAAAAATTATCAAAACAAAATTTATTTAATCCATCTCAATCAGCGGAAGTTTAAGAGATTATACCCAAAATATAGGCGGTATAACCAGAGTATTTAAACTCTACAAAACTGCACCTTAAATAAAACTTGAGAATCTGCTATCCAGATATGTGAACAACCAATTCTCTGGAATGACTGCGTTGGCGGTGTTCCCAAATATAAATTCCCTGCCAAGTTCCCAGTACCAAGTGACCGCGATTAATAGGGATATGTTCAGAAGTGTGAGTGAGTGCAGTACGGATGTGTGCTGGCATATCATCGGCGCCTTCTGCGTCGTGGATGTATTTACCTGATTCTGGGACAAGTTTTGCCATAAAATTAGCTAGATCCACAAGAACATCAGGATCGGCATTTTCTTGGATCACTAAACTGGCTGAAGTGTGGCGCAAAAATAAAGTACAAAGACCAGTTTCAACCCCTGATTCGGCAACTGCGGCTGCAATTTGTGTAGTAATGTTGTAAAAAGATTTGCCAGTGGTGGAAATTTTTAGTAACTTTTGGTAGTGAGTCATTTAAAACAGTAATTATTGATGATAGTATTTGTAGTCCGGGAATGAAATAAACTGTTACTTGATGTAACAAGGCAACAAAGGTAATTCCGGCAATTACAAACGTAGCATATCTCAAGGATTGAGATGTATCCTCTACTCACTTCTGATTTTTATTATAAGTCTCTCTCAAGTTAACTAACATCTATGACTAGTATTCTTGAAGTTAGAAATTCAAATATTTATTTTGAAGCTCGTCAGTTTCTAGGTTTGGGCTGACAAAGAGTTTGCCTGCTAATCTAATAAAGCCCGTACAAGTAGCATAAATTTGAAAAGTGGTAATAATATTTCTAATATACTGAAAAGACTAAATATCATAATTTATGTATAGCAATCCTATCTGATTTGTGAAAAGTTAGATAGGATTGCTATAGATATTATTACAAAGCTTAATTGAACAGTGTTTTTAATAAATAAAATAATCATATAAATAATAAAAAACTAACTTTATTAACTATATTTTTCAATGATTAAACGCAGATTTTAGGCGGTTAATTATAGAGTTTTTTTACCTATTGTTGGATATTGTATTATTAATTGATATTCCTGGAAACAACTTTATTTTGTGTGTAAATAATTGAGAACAGCTTTAGCGATCGCTTCATTACCATCCTTAGCAATTGATTGAGATTGCTTTGGTAGTTGGGGTAACTCATGGAGAAAATTCCAAGTTCCTTGAAAAAACTCAGATGGGGTGATGATTTGATGCTGGTTATAATTCGTTATGCCTTCTACTAGAAAAGTTGCTTCGGCAAAGTCATCACGCGGCATAGTAACAATAGGCACTCCTAGTATTGTGGCTTCCGAAAAAGTGCTGTAACCAGGTTTAGAAACAACTCGTCCACAAATAGGCATAAAATCTACAGGGCGGTAGTTGTGATCATTAATTTTCACTAAATTAGGTAAATCAGGGGCAGATTGATCGAATACGATAAATTGCCAATCTGGAAATCGTTGTAGGTTATCATAAGGAATTTGCTGTAAACCTAATCCACCAAAGGTCAACAAAATAGTTTTTTCGGCTGGTGCAGTTATTCCCCAAAGAGAACGTAAATCATTAGCAGAGTAACGGGGGGAACCGCCTGTTAAGCCGACATCTGTGATATTGTTAAAAGCTGGCATTGCTTCGTGGAAAGGGAGACGAAATAGGCGATCGCACTTTGAATACCAATCACTAATCCAATCTGCAACTGCGGTAAATTCACCTCCCCAATCTCGGTAGATAAAGTCCCAGCCAAAGTTACTTATCATCCAGCAGGGAATATTTGCAGCTTTGGCAAACCCAGGAGCGAGGAAGGGAATATCTGCCAAAATAAGATTAACGCGATTTTGGCGGATAAAATTCACTTCTGAGGCAATCAGCGAATTTTGATGTTTCTTAATATCGAGCAACTTTTCTAAAGTCGCTGCTTTATCCATTGTCAAACTATCCGTTTGCACCACACCCAAATCAAATGCACGGGGACGATAAATAAAATCGCCTTCTATATAGCACTCTAGCAGCCAGCGTGGGGCAGTACTCACCAGAATTAGCAGAACTTCTGGACATAATTTTTGAATGGTTGCGGCTATAGATGCTGTGCGGGTAGCATGACCAAAGCCGTGGTTTGTGATGGCTAAATATAAGATTGGGCGTTCCATTTTATAGTTAGGAGTTAGGAGTTATGAGTTAGGAGTTGAAATCATAATTTCTAGACGCTAACTTACAACTCATAACTTTTAATTAATTTTGCAAAAATTTTGAATCGTCTCAACCAATAGGTCGATTTCCGATTCTAAAGTAAAGTAATGGACGCTAGCGCGTATACAGCTAGGATCGGCAATTGTCCGAGTTAATATTTTTTGTGAGTCTAAAAATTGTACCAACTTCAAATGAGCTGGAGGCTGATTATTTGCAAGTTGGAAGGAGACTATACCGCTTTCAGGTGGGGAAGTTCGCAAACAGTTAATATTGGGTAACGCCGTCAATTGTCGCCAGAGGTACTCACTGTTATGGCAAATTTGCTCGTAACGTTCCTGTGACGTTCCCCATTGCTGATGAATTGCGATCGCTTCCTTTAACCCAAGATACAACGGATAAGCTAATGTAGACACTTCGTATCGTCGCCCATCTGGAAGCCAATCCACAGGCTGAGATTGACTATTCACAACAATGCCATTTAAGCCAATAAACGTAGGTTTCAGGCTTTCTCGTGCTTCTGGGCGGACATACAAACCACCCGCACCCGCTGGGCCACATAACCATTTATGACCAGTGAAAGCATAAAAATCTACTCCCAATTCAGTTAAGTTTAAAGGCAATAAACCAGCAGATTGGGCAGCATCTATTAATAGTGCAGAATGATTATTTCTGCATACTTCGGCAATTTTATCAAGAGGTAAAACTTGACCAGTATTCCAGAAAACATGACTCAATATTACTAGGCGGGTATTGGGGCGCAAATGCTGGGCAATGATGGTTACAGGGTCGCCCTCATTTAAAGTCCCTTTTAGAGGACAAGTGGTAACTTCCACAGCAAATCTCCGCGAGATTTCCTGGGCTGTAGCAATTACGCCTGGATGTTCGCAGTCGGAGAGCAGTAGATGGTCGCCAGCACGCCATTCGATGCCCCACATGGCAATATTACAGCCAATTGTGACATTTTGCGTGAGAGTAATTGTTTGGCTTGGTGCATTTAACTCCAAAGCGATCGCTTCTCTTGCGGCTTGAGTCTGGGGCGCTATCCAGCGATACGCCTCATTGCCAAAGGGGCCTATTTCCTGAACATAAGCTTGAGTTTGGGCGATCGCATCCATTGCCCTTTGGGGCATGGGGCCTTGTCCCCCATAATTAAAATAAGCCTTATTCGCTAAAGCAGGAAATTGCTCTCGATGGTGATGCAGCTTGATTGGTGATGCAGAAATACTAGTCATAATTCACAAGGGATATCTGCTGTTTGCAGGCTATTGATATTCAGACGATCCCAATCACAAAGATTGAATACTGGAATTCGTAGATAAAGTAGGGATTTTAACCCTTTCTCCAGAGTGTGACACACTTACAGATAAGACACGGCTCATGTTGTTTTGTCATGTAACCTTGTAATAATGGACAAACTGTGGTTTTTTATCACTTTCTTTTAGTTGTAATTTGGGGCAAAAGCAAACGCTTGTGCTGTTTACACCAATAGCTAACTGTTGACAGTATAAAATAAACGGCAAATTAAGTGTGGACGCGATCGCCACTTCCAGATTTTATAGCGGATTTCAACTCAGTGGAATACAGTAGCAGCAGTGGCTAAAGTAATTACGAATATCATTGGATACAACAGAGTCTAATGCGATCGTAATTGCTTCATCTAAGGCATCTCTTGAGCGTGCAGCCACAGAACGTAGAAATTCCTTAACTTTTGACCAACAGTTTTCAATTGGATTGAAATCAGGAGAGTAAGGCGATAGATAAACTTAAATAAAAAACAGCCGCCTCCACAAGGGAAGCAGCCGTTTTAGCTTCTGTAACTACGTATTAGTAATCGAAGTCGCCGCCACCAGCGCCAGCGCCAGCAGGAGCGCTATCTTTAGGCTCAGGCTTGTCAACTATAATACATTCGGTTGTCAACACCATACCAGCGATAGAAGCAGCGTTTTGCAGAGCAGAACGAGTTACCTTAGCAGGGTCAACAATACCAGCAGCTAACAAATCGACGAATTCGTTTGTTGCAGCGTTGTAGCCAACACTAAATTCTTTCTCTTTCACGCGTTCAGCGATTACAGCACCATTCTGACCAGCGTTTTCAGCAATCCGCTTCAGAGGTGCGGGTAAGGCGCGAACGACAATCAAAGCACCAATCAACTCTTCATCTTTAAGATTGCTCTTTGCCCAAGTTTCCAAGTCGGGAGCAAGATGAGCCAGAGTTGTACCACCGCCAGGAACAATACCTTCTTCCACAGCAGCTTTGGTGGCGTTAATAGCGTCTTCTAGGCGCAACTTCTTGTCTTTCATTTCGGTTTCGGTCGCTGCACCCACTTTCACTACAGCGACACCACCAGAGAGTTTAGCAAGACGCTCTTGCAGTTTTTCTTTGTCGTAAGAAGATTCGGTTTCTTCGATTTGACGACGAATCTGTTCGACACGAGCCTTAACAGGAACTTCGTTACCTTCGGCAACAATTGTAGTGCTGTCCTTGGTGATGGTGATCCGGCGAGCTTTACCCAGGCTATCCAGCTTGGTGTTATCTAGCTTCAAACCAGCATCTTCGGTAACTAGTTGACCACCAGTTAAAACGGCGATATCTTCTAGTAGTGCTTTGCGGCGATCGCCAAAACCAGGAGCCTTAACAGCAGCCACGTTCAGTACACCGCGCAAACGGTTTACTACCAAGGTTGCTAAAGCTTCTTTTTCAATATCTTCGGCGATAATCACCAAAGGACGACCAGCACGAGCTACTTGCTCTAACACTGGTACAAGGTCTTGTACCAAAGCGATTTTCTTATCGGTCAACAGTAGGAAAGGTTCATCAAAAACCGCTTCCATCCGTTCAGCATCGGTTGCAAAATAGGGAGAGATGTAGCCTTTGTCAAAGCGCATCCCTTCAGTGATTTCCAATTCGGTGAACATAGATTTCCCTTCTTCTAGGGAAATTACGCCTTCTTTGCCCACCTTGTCCATTGCTTGGGCAATCATCTGACCAACTTCTTCGTCATTACCAGCCGAGATCGCACCAACTTGGGCAATGGCTTTGGAATCTTCCACTGGACGGGCGTGTTCTTTGATTTTGTCTACGAGGAAGGCAGTAGCTTTGTCAATACCACGCTTGAGGGAAATTGCATTAGCACCAGCTGCAACGTTCCGCAAGCCTTCTTTGACGATCGCATGAGCTAAAACGGTAGCAGTTGTAGTGCCATCGCCCGCAGCATCATTGGTCTTAGAAGCAGCTTGACGAATCAGAGCTACGCCAGTATTTTCAATATGGTCTTCTAATTCGATTTCTTTAGCGATCGTTACACCGTCATTGACGATTTGCGGTGCGCCAAATTTCTTTTCTAGGACTACGTTACGACCTTTGGGGCCAAGGGTAACAGCTACAGCCTCAGCCAGGATGTCAATGCCTCGCTCTAGAGCGCGACGGGCGTTTTCGTTGTAGATAATGCGCTTTGCCATAGGTGTCTAAATTTTGCGAGTAAGTCAATTTTTTCTTGAATTGGGCATTGGGCATTGGGCATCGAGCATTGGGCATCGGGCATTGTCTTTATTTTTGACATTTCCTATTCCCTATTCCCTATTCCCCATTCCCCACTAAATAACAACTGCTAAAATATCTTTTTCAGAAAGCAGTACGTATTCTTCAGTGCCGAGCTTGATGTCAGTGCCAGCGTACTTAGAGTACAGCACCTTATCGCCAACTTTAATTTCCAATTCCTGACGGTTTCCGTCGTCATTACGCTTGCCAGGGCCAAGAGCCACTACTTCCCCTACTTGGGGCTTTTCCTTGGCGGTATCGGGCAAATATAGACCACCTGCGGTCTTTTCCTCAGAGGCGTTCACTTTTACGAAAACGCGATCGCCTAAAGGTTTAACTGTAGAAACGCTTAAAGATAAAGCTGCCATAATTATTTTTCCCAGTTTAGCACTCTCAACTCCTGAGTGCTAATTTACCGAAAAGTGGCGTCCAATGGCAAGAATCTCTTGAGTACGGGTTCCCGAACTAGAGGGTCATAGATATACTTAAGTATAAATGCTTAATTATTTCTACCTTTCAGGTTTTGTTCTGTAAGTTACGAAGAGAGTAGGGAGTGGAGAGTTAGGAGTTATAAAAATTCTTCCCCATTCCCCATTCCCTACTCCCTACTCCCCTTCTGACTCAACTTTATTTGCAAAGCTTGCAAATTGTTATAAAACTGTAATCAGGGAGCCGCTCGATGAGTAACAATACAGTGACAGCGATCCAGTCCAGCCATCAAATTCCTGAAACTACTAAGTCTCTAGAACATAAGACCCTGAGTAATTGTGTAGAAAATTTAGGAATTGCAAAAATTCAGCGACATATTTTTATTTGCGCTGACCAGGCAATTGCTGCTCAAAACGAGCTAGTCTGGAATTCTGGAATTACTTGAAAAAGCGACTTAAAGATTTAAAATTTAATGAACTGCACTAAAGTAATTCTATTTGCGTCTATAAAATTAAAGCCAACTGCTTGCGTGTTTCTTGTTCTAGACCCATAATGGTGATTTATCCTGATGGTGTCTGGTATCGCCAAGCAAACCCGGAAGTTACCCTGCGGATCGTCCGAGAATACTGAATAGGCAATAAAGTGGTAGAAGAATATGCGTTTTCAATCCATTTTTTGCCAGAAACTTCCCTAGTTTCTTGTGAACACCTCATAGAGGCTTAACAACCATAGGATATGGTATAGCAGTAAGCTTTAAGAAAGTGCGGGTTGGTTTTGAGGTAGGGTCATCTTTAAGCCAATACTTAACTAGTTAAGTCAGAAGGATTATTATTTTATCAGTGTTTTTTTAGCCCGCCCCTTTCAAAGCGATATATAATAGCGCATTATAGATACTACTGCTATACGTATCCTTGCTGGACTTTTGCTATCGAGCTAGTAGTCTCTTGAAAGTGCTCGGCATTTTTGAGACTTGAGACAGCAAAGGCAAGTTAGGTAGGCAAAAGGACAACATCTCACATAACCCACCATAGAGGATAAATATTCAAGACCTTGATGGACCGAAGCGCGACAAGTGCCACTGCTATGAAAGAGCCCAGCATGAAAGATCACAAACGACTTCTATTGATTGATGATGACCCTAACCTCATCTTGCTGGTGAAGGATTACTTAGAATTCCGGGGATATGAAGTCATCACCGCTGAAAATGGACGCGAAGCTCTGGAAATTTTAGAGCAAGATGTTCCAGACATGATTATCTGCGATGTGATGATGCCGGAAATGGACGGATATACTTTTGTGGAACAAGTCCGGCAAAACGAACGCACCAGCTGGATTCCAGTTCTTTTCCTTTCAGCAAAAGGGCAAAGTGCAGACCGAGTTAAAGGTCTGAACAAAGGTGCTGATGTTTATATGGTCAAGCCTTTTGAACCAGAAGAACTCGTAGCCCAAGTTGAGTCCTCACTGAAACAAACTATCCGTTGGAAAGAACACCAAGCAAAAGGAGGCGAAAACGGTTCCCGTATCCAAGTTCCCTTTGATGTGCAGTTAACCCCAACCGAACTGAAAGTAGTCCAGTTTGTAGCTAGGGGTTTAGCTAACCGAGAAATTGCTGAAGAACTTAACGTTAGTCAGCGTACAGTTGAAAGCCATGTGTCCAATATGTTGGGCAAAACCAATCTCCACAACCGCACTGAACTAGCGCGGTGGGCGATTGAAAATCAAATGGCTTAAACAAAGTTAAGAGTTAAAAGTTATGAGTTATGAGTTATGAATTTTTTAACTTCTAACTCTTAACTCCTAACTCCTAACTAAATCTACCGCCATCTTTTTCAGGGCTAACAGCATTTGCCCGATCAATTTGCACTACTACGACAGCTCTAATTCCGGCTTGTTCTGTACCAACAACGGGATTGAGATCGCACAAAACTACATCTTTCCGTGTGATATCTACCACTGAATTTCTCCACGCGCCAAACGTTCTTCATAATCTTCTAAAATTCAGCACTTTGTGGTGTGCGCGGGAACGGAATTACATCACGAATATTTCCCATACCCGTTATAAATTGCACGAGTCGTTCAAAACCCAACCCAAAACCGGCGTGTGGAACAGTACCATAACGACGCAAATCAAGATACCACCACAAGTCTTCTGGGTTTAATCCCTGCGCTAACACACGGCGTTCTAGAACTTCTAGGCGTTCTTCGCGCTGGGAACCACCGACAATTTCGCCAATTTTCGGTGCGAGAATATCCATTGCGCGGACGGTTTTTTCATCGTCGTTCAAGCGCATATAAAAAGCTTTGATTTGCGCTGGATAATCTGTAACGATCGCAGGCTTTTTAAATAATTGTTCAGCTAGATACCGTTCGTGTTCTGATTGTAAATCTAAACCCCAACTCACTGGATATTCAAATTTAACATCAGCTTTTTCTAAAAGTTTGATGGCTTCTGTATAAGTTAACCGTTCAAACTGATTATTAATCATATTTTCGGCTGTTGCCAACACAGATTTATCAATGCGTTCATTGAAAAATTCCATATCTTCTGGGCAAGTTTCCAACACATATTTAAAAATGTGTTTGAGAAATGCCTCAGCTAAATCCATATCACCTTCTAAGTTACAAAAAGCCATTTCTGGCTCAACCATCCAAAATTCTGCTAAGTGGCGCGACGTGTTGGAATTTTCTGCACGGAAGGTAGGGCCAAAGGTGTAGACGTTACTAAACGCCATCGCCATAACTTCCGCTTCCAACTGGCCGCTAACTGTTAAATATGTAGGTTTAGCAAAAAAATCTTGGTTGTAATCTACTGCTTGGTTTTCTGTGCGGGGAATATTCTTTAAATCCAAACTGGTAACGCTAAACAGTTCACCCGCGCCTTCGCAATCGCTAGCAGTGATGATGGGTGTATGTACCCACAAAAAGCCTCTTTGTTGGAAAAATTGGTGAATCGCTGTCGAACAAGCATTTCTGACGCGGAAAACAGCACCAAAAGAATTGGTACGCGATCGCAAATGTCCAATGGTTCGCAGAAACTCAAAGGAATGGCGTTTCTTTTGTAGGGGATAGGTATCGGGATCAGCTTCACCGTAGACTTTCACCGTCTCGGTTTTCAACTCAATTCGCTGTCCTTTACCAAGAGAAGCTACTAGTACCCCTGTCACCTCGACAGCAGCACCCGTATTCAATTTTTTCAATATAGCTTCGTAATCTGGCAAATCTTGATTAATGACGACTTGCAAATTAGCTAGTGATGAGCCGTCATTGACTTCAATAAAAGCAAACCCTTTAGACTCGCGCTTAGTCCGCACCCAGCCTTGCACTAGGAGAGACTCATCAGGTTGACCACTTCGCAATATTTCTGCAATCCGTCGATTTACCATATTTTACAACTTGTATTTTATCAACGTAAGGAGTACAGATATTAAAGAATGTTACAGTTAACCCAATCCAAAATCTAAGTTGCGCTTCCAGCGCACCAAAGGTGCGACCTAAAATCCAAAATTGGAATTATCCAGCATAAGACTTTAATATCCAGCCTATGATAACGCCCATTCCACCAAAGCGGACGACTTGCCAGAAAGGTTTTTTGAGGCTACGCCAAGAAAATAACTGGCTTTCTAAGTTTAGTTCTAGCATTTCCAACTGCCGTTGAATTTGCCGTAACTCTGCTTTGATTTCTGGTGTCTGAGATTTATTGTGCTTTAGTCGATCGCGGCGCTGTTGCGATTGTGCCTGTTGTTGGCGATCGCGTTGCACTTGATCGTAACGTTCTCTTAAGGACAAGAGCGATCGCTCTACTTCCTCTAATTCTTGTTCAAAATCTGGTTCGGGATTTTCTGCTGACGGCTGTGATTGTTTTGGCGGCTTCATGTACAAGTAGTAAACTAAGATCAATATGAGCCAAACGTTAAAAGTCAAGAGTCACTGGTTATTAAGCAAATGACAAATGACAAATGACAAATGACAAATGACAAATGACAAAAATTATGTCTCAATCTACTCAGCTGCCTAAAACCAGTCAACTGAATGAACTTAGTACTCTGGAACTAGCTCAAGCTCTCATGGAAAGACTAAGCATTTCCCCTAACGATTGGCATCGCCTCAAGTCTAACCGCAATTCCCGCGCTAATGAGCAAGTAGCAGCAGCAATTGTGTATCTTTTAAAGAATCAGCCAGAAGAAGCTCAAGCTAGATTAGAACAAGCAGTTGGTTGGTTAGATCGCTCTATTTCTGCCCCTCCCTGTCCGACTCACGGGAAGTAGGGAATGGGGAATGGGGAGTAGGGAATAGGGAATAGTTAGTAAAAAACAACTAATCAATAACTTTCCCCACTCCACTCTTATCGTCGCAGAGATAATCCCCGGCGATTTTCCATTTGTTTACAAAGCCTCAATTCTGTGCCTTTGCGGTTCCACTCTACCTGATCAAAAATTTGATGTAGAAGACATAAACCACGACCATTTTCTGACTCATCTGGTGGAAGATAGTCTGTTGGTTCTTCATTACTAGTAGATGAAGGAGTAAAGCCACTACCCTGGTCTGATATTATCCACCAATAGTGATTATCTATTACGGAAAAACGAACTACAACTGTTTTACTCGGATCGAGATTGTTACCATGTTTGGCTGCGTTGACTAGGGCTTCTTGAAGTCCCAGCCGCAGTTCTGCTTGTAATCTTGCTGGAATTTCTGCC
Organism: Nostoc sp. ChiQUE01b; assembly: GCF_034531255.1. Taxonomy (NCBI): domain Bacteria; kingdom Bacillati; phylum Cyanobacteriota; class Cyanophyceae; order Nostocales; family Nostocaceae; genus Nostoc; species Nostoc sp. ChiQUE01b. The sequence goes on from NZ_JAVRBM010000038.1 coordinate 29,854, forward strand.
AACAATAAGTCTAATATGGGACAAAGGTAGAGGGTTGAGGCAAAACTAATAGTGCCCCAATAACGTCCAACTGGACGGAGTGAAATAGTAATCACAAGAGAAACCCCATAGCTTTCAGTTAGCTAGACATCAGTTTGGTGTCACAGGCACCCTGATAAAAATTGAGGTGGTCATGCTGCCTTCAAACTTGCGTCTTTAAAACTAAATTTTGAAAATGCTAGGGAGCATTGGCTTTATTGTATGAATTAGAACTGTTTAGGTATATATCGGCTGAAATAATTTTGATAATGAACTCAGCAAATTAAGAATATGCTGTTAATTTTAGAGAGTATTGGCATACTCTAGTTAGTTGCCGATTTATAATTCACACAATCTTCTTCATGTTTTTAAGAACCCATGCAACTTGAATTTATTTAAACAAAATGAATTTTTATTTTTGGCTTAATTCAATTTTAGCATCTTTAGTATGCACTAGACTACAATTTTCAAATTTCAGTTTTTTTGAAGGAATTACTACCCTTGTCAAAATGTGATAGCACAAGAAAGGTGGCAGTTTCAACATGAGCAGTTTGAGGAAAAAAATCAGCAGGTTGTACCCGTGTGATGGTATATTGCCCATCTTGACAAAGCAATTTCAGGTCGCGGGCGAGGGTAGCTACTTTACAGCTGACGTAAACGATCCGAGATGGTTTCAATTGCCGTAAAGTATCTATGACTGCGCGATCGCACCCCTTACGTGGCGGATCGAGTATTACTACTTCTGGTATTGTGCCCATTTGGGGAAGCAATTTCTCTACTGCCCCGACTTGGAATGTTGCATTATCAATTCCGTTGCGGTGGGCATTCAAAATTGCTTGTTCGACTGCTGCTGGTTGCACTTCTAATCCTGTAGCAATACGCACTTTTTTGGCGAGGGGTAAAGTTAAAGTCCCAATACCACAGTAGGCATCAACTAGGAACTCATGCCCTTGAAGATTGAGTTCTGATTGAATTACCTGCAATAGTGCTTCTGCTGTTTCTGTATACACTTGGAAAAATGTATCTGGGCGCACTTGAAATTCCAGTCCAGCAAAATATTCACGCAGGTGGGGTACTCCAGCGATGCAACGGGTTTCTGATCCAAAGATAGCATTTGTGCGATCACTATTGCGATTGAGCGACACTCCCACTAACTGGGGATAGCGCTTTAACCATTCCTGGGCTTGGGTTTCAATTCCTGATAAATTCCAGTCCTTTACCACCAAAGTCAGCAATATTTCCCCTGTGTGTCGGCCAATGCGTAAACTGAGATGGCGAATTTTTCCTTGGTGGCGCTGTTCATCGTAAATTTGCCAACCTTGCTGTTGAATATCTTGTTTAACTTCGGCAAGTAAGGGATTTAATCGCACATCTTGGACTGGACATTGATTTAAGTTAATTAATTGGTGACTACCTTTTTGATAGTAACCAGCTTGTACCTGTCCTGTTGCCGATGTGGCCAGAGGATATGTAGATTTGTTACGGTAGCCGAAAGCAGAAGAGGCGGCGAGTACCGGATCTACTGGTGGTTGGACAAAACCGCCAATGCGTTCCAAAGCTTGAATAACTTGATTTTGCTTGGCTACTAGCTGGTAATCATAATTAATATGCTGCCACTGGCAACCACCGCACTTATCCGCCACAATACAACTAGGTCGGATACGGTAGGCAGATGGTGACAATAGCTGCTGGAGCTTTCCGTGGGCGTATTTTGGTTTAACATGAACCAAGCGGACAATGGCGCGATCGCCTGGGACAGTCTCTGGGACAAACACAACACGCTCATCAGCGCGTCCCACACCATCACCTGTATCACTCAGATTAGCGATCGTCACTTCAATTAATTCACCCTGTTGCCAAATTATTTTAGTCATTAGTCATTAGTCATTGGTCATTGGTCATTGGGCATGAGGCATTGGGCATGGGGCATTGGGCATGGGGCATTGGGCATGGGGCAAGAATCAATAGTTCTTTCTTCTCCCCTGCTCCCCCTGTTCCCCCCACTCTCCCCACTCCCCACTCCCTACCTCCCTACTCCCTAAACAGATAAATTCAATACATAACTAGCTCCTATCCCTTCACTTGTGTACCTCTAACTCGCTAAACTAACAGATAATATTTCAGGTGATTTCAATAATCATGACTGTAATTAGCCAAGTTATTCTCAAAGCCGACGACGAACTGCGTTATCCCAGCAGTGGCGAACTTAAAAATATCAAAGACTTTCTGCAAACTGGCGTACAAAGGACGCGGATTGCGGCTACCTTAGCCGAAAGCGAAAAAAAAATAGTTCAGGAAGCAACCAAACAACTTTGGCAGAAGCGTCCTGACTTTATCTCCCCCGGAGGTAATGCTTACGGTGAACGCCAACGCTCTTTATGTATCCGTGATTTTGGCTGGTACTTACGCCTAATTACCTATGGTGTACTTGCCGGTGATAAAGAGCCAATTGAAAAAATCGGTTTGATTGGTGTGCGGGAAATGTACAATTCATTGGGTGTTCCCGTGCCTGGAATGGTAGAAGCGATTAATTCCCTCAAAACAGCCTCCCTTAGCTTACTGAGTAGAGAAGATGCTGCCGAAGCAGCACCTTACTTTGATTACATCATTCAAGCGATGTCTTAATACAAAGTGTGTGCTGGTTCTAGGAATATACTTTCGGTCTACTAGAGTGAGTGCGAGGTATTAGCACTCGATAGGCATAAAATCCCCAATTTGATCATACCTTCCCCACATTTGGTAGTGGCTGTGGCAAAATCTCTGTCAAGTTACCAACCAGTTGTGGGGAAATTTTATGGATATGGGCATAGGGCACTTGTACTGAGTGCGTAGCGTTTCGTAGAGAAGTATTGGGTATTGGGCATTGGGCATTTATAGCGCTTCTCGTTTGGATGAAATACACTTTCAACCCCACCCCCAACCCCTCCCTGCGCGCCTATGGTGTATACACAAGTCCTAAAATCATTGCCTGGTAAGATACAAGCCTTGGTAGGCAAGGTTTTGAGTTAAGTGAACTGATTATCAATAGTGTCAGGTTATTGATAGAGTCCTAACGGAAAATCAAGGATTTTAAAAATAATTTTCCGTTGTTTTTCGTTGATTTGATTGCCAACTCGACTTGTGTATACACGGTAGCCCTGCGCGCGGTGAGGGGAGCGTTTGCGTAAGCAAATGCGGGGTGGGCTTGGGACTGTATTGCAACGAAGTGAGAACCGCTATAACAAATGACAAATGACAAATACAAAAAACCGACAGTCCTTGATTAAGGCTGTCGGCTGTTAAGTGTGTTCCCTATTAATGACTCGGCTAGAGTTCAGTTGTCATTAATTATGCCTAGTTACCGATCGCTGGGAGACGATCCTAATCATTGATATGTGTGATTCTCGTCACTTGATTGTTACATCTAAACTGTATATACCCGAATAATCTCTGAGTGGACACTAGATTCACGTAAGTAAAAGAGCTAAAAATTTCACCAAGATTAAAAAATCAAGTTATCTTTAAAGACTAAAGCATTTGGTGTGCTAATGATCTTCATCTTGTCTACCTTATTGTCGGAATAATCCTGTTGAGTGCATTTTGGGGTTTTACTACCCTTTATCCAAGAAACAAGTTTGCTTGTAAGAAAGGCTGCACAAGCATCTTCTGCCAATATTTACCAAGATGGAAATACAAGTATTTAGTTAGAGTTTAAATTAAAGAGCGATCGCGCTTCAATCTACAGGAAAGTAAAAGTGCGATCACCTTCATTGAGTAAATCACAATAGCGCGATAAGTTAGAGTAGCAGCAGAAGTGATTCACAACTGGCAAAAAACCTAGCTTGGGGTAACGATGGCAACAGATCAAAAGCACAGCAATTATTTATCAGAAGCCGAAAGCCGTTTGCGTCAACTTTCTCCTGAAAAGTTGCGAGTAGCAGTTGCAATTATTGCTTATCTACAAAAAACAGAAGAAAGTGAAGCTAATGAAAAAATATTATTAAATATTCCTGATTTTGCCGAATATTTCCGCGAAATTGAACAAAATGAAGACAAATTAGAAAATACTGCCTCAAATCAGATTGCCTCAGATGAAGAAGTGTTGCAGGCTTATTTAGCTTCTAAACAGAGATGGCAGGAGGTTTATCGTCGTCTTGCAGACTCCTAGATTTATTTCTATTTCTCAAGTCCTAGACATTCACCAAGATGAGATAAACAGCTTTGGTGGAACATCAGGTGTCAGACACAAAGGTTTGCTAGATTCAGCACTGGCACAACCTCAAGCTACTTTTGGCGGTGAACTTCTCCATCCAACAATTTACCAGCAAGCAGCAGCGTACCTCTACCATTTAACAATGAACCATCCGTTTATTGATGGCAACAAGCGCACTGCATTTGCGGTTATGGATACCTTCATAAGCTTAAATGGCTACACTCTCAACCTATCTCAAGAGCAAGCTTACAACTTGGAGATGTCTAGTAGTTCAGAAAGAAATATCCAAACAAGAATTATCTGCATTTCTGGAACTGCACTTACAGGGCAAGTAAATCGATAGAATAATGCTCTGTCCCCCCAGAGTGCATTACTTCCATGACTGCAACCTCAAAACCAGCCTTTTCCCCCCAAGAAATTGCTGCTGAAGGTATTAAACCAGAAGAATACGCAGAAATTGTCCGTCGGCTAGGCCGTCATCCCAATAAAGCTGAACTGGGAATGTTTGGCGTGATGTGGTCAGAGCATTGCTGTTATAAAAATTCTCGACCTCTACTCAAACAATTTCCTACCGATGGCCCCCGCATCCTGGTGGGGCCTGGTGAAAATGCTGGTGTTGTAGACTTGGGTGACGGACTCCAACTAGCTTTTAAGATTGAATCTCACAACCATCCCTCAGCGGTCGAACCCTTTCAAGGAGCTGCAACGGGAGTCGGAGGCATTCTCAGAGATATTTTTACAATGGGTGCGCGTCCCATTGCCCTGTTAAACTCATTACGCTTTGGTTCCTTAGAAGATCCCAAAACCCAACGACTATTTAGTGGTGTAGTAGCAGGAATCTCTCATTATGGTAACTGTGTGGGAGTACCCACCGTTGGCGGCGAAGTTTACTTTGACTCTGCTTACTCTGGAAATCCTCTAGTGAACGTTATGGCACTAGGGTTGATGGAAACGCCAGAAATCGTCAAATCTGGAGCATCTGGCTTAGGCAACCCCGTGCTGTATGTTGGTTCCACCACTGGGCGCGACGGCATGGGAGGCGCGAGTTTTGCGAGTGCAGAATTGAGCGATCAATCTATAGACGATCGCCCTGCTGTGCAAGTGGGCGATCCCTTTTTGGAAAAGTCGTTAATTGAAGCTTGTCTGGAGGCATTTAAGACGGGTACAGTTGTCGCCGCCCAAGATATGGGAGCAGCAGGGATCACCTGTTCTACCTCAGAGATGGCGGCAAAAGGCGGTGTGGGAATTGAACTAGATTTAGATAAAATTCCCGTCAGAGAAATAGGAATGGTTCCTTATGAATATCTGCTTTCGGAATCTCAAGAACGAATGCTGTTTGTTGCTCATAAAGGGCGTGAGCAAGAATTAATTGACATTTTCCATCGGTGGGGACTTCAAGCCGTTGTTGCTGGTACAGTCGTCGCTGAACCCATCGTGCGGATTCTCTTTCAGGGTGAAGTAGCAGCAGAAATTCCCGCCGAGGCTTTGGCGGAGAATACCCCACTATATAATCGGGAGTTACTGGCAGAAGCACCAGAATATGCGCGTCAAGCTTGGGAATGGACTGCTGATTCCCTACCTCCTTCTACAACTGCTGGAATCGAACTTCCAGCAGGACTGCAAAGTTGGAATGATATTCTCTTAACTTTGCTCGATACACCCACGATCGCTTCTAAAAGTTGGGTATATCGTCAGTATGACCATCAAGTACAAAATAATACAGTTATGCTACCAGGTGGTGCAGATGCAGCTGTTATCCGTTTACGCCCCCTGGAAGAGGATAGGGGGCAGGGGAGCGGGGGGGCAGAGGAGCAGAGAAGAATTCCCAATGTCCAACGCGGTGTTGCGGCCACGGTAGATTGCAATCCTCGTTATGTTTATCTTGACCCCTACGAAGGAGCTAAGGCAGTGGTGGCAGAAGCTGCACGCAATCTTAGCTGTGTGGGCGCAGAACCTCTGGCTGTGACGGATAACCTAAATTTTGGCTCTCCAGAAAAACCCATTGGTTACTGGCAATTGGCAGAAGCTTGTCGCGGTTTGGCGGAAGGTTGTCGAGAATTGGCAACACCCGTCACAGGGGGTAATGTCTCTTTGTACAACGAAACTCTTGATTCTCAAGGCATCCCACAACCCATTTATCCTACTCCTGTTGTTGGAATGGTGGGCTTGATTCCTGATATAACCAAAATTTGTGGTCAAGGTTGGCAAGCATCTGGTGATGTGATTTATCTTCTCGGATTGCCTCTGGCATCTAAAATCAGTTTGGGAGCATCTGAATATTTAGCCACTATCCACGATACTGTTGCCGGAAAACCACCACGGGTAGATTTTGACTTGGAACGCCGTGTCCAGAAAGTTTGTCGTGAAGGAATTCGTAATGGTTGGGTACGTTCAGCCCACGATTCTGCTGAGGGAGGAGTGGCGATCGCCATAGCAGAATGTTGTCTTGCTGGCAATCTTGGTGTCGAAATCAATTTAGAAATACCACCAACACAGTTAAACCGCCTCGACGAGGTGTTGTTTGCCGAAGGTGGTGCCAGAATTTTAGTTTCTGTAGCATCAGCACAACAAGAAATTTGGGAATCATATTTACAGGAACATCTGAGTCAAGAATGGCAAAAACTCGGTGTAGTTGGTAATTTTGAGACGGGTTTGGGGGTTTTCACTACTGATAACCAAACCTTAATCAAAGTTAGTATCGAAGATATGAACGATCGCTATTTCCATGCGATCGCCAGACGTATCGCCATCCACACTACTACCACCCAAGAAGTTAAGAGTTGAAAGTGAGGATTTAGGAATAAAAAGCATAACTCCTAACTCTTCCCTCTTTGACTAGCGTCTCTGAGCAAAATTACGGTAGTGTTTTAATGGATGGTTAAAGATTTGTTAAGAACTCCCCAGCCATCTATATAATCCCAGTGACTGACTACCAATTTGAGATTTTGAATTTTAGATTTTGGATTAGGGGCGTCGCTTCTAGTTCATATCTTGTTCTTACTGGGCAAAAAATCTAAAATAGCCATTCTTAAATTCCAAGCCGCATCCTTACTACGGTGCGATCGATCCAAAATCGTCAATTTCAAATCCAAGATTGATTCACCCCCCACCAGGAGTAAAGCTAGCATGATTTCTATTCATTCTGTCACTTCGGATGAATACCCCGACCAGACCAACAACCCAATCAATAGTCATGAAAATCAGCCTGACAAGCCAGAAGAAGCTTGTGGTGTTTTTGGCATCTACGCCCCAGGAGAAAACGTTGCTAAACTGACCTACTTTGGATTGTATGCCCTCCAGCATCGGGGTCAAGAATCAGCTGGTATTGCCACCTTTGAGGGTACACAAGTACATCTTTACAAAGACATGGGTTTGGTGTCTCAAGTTTTTAATGAATCTGTCTTGGATCAATTGCCTGGTAGTCTTGCTGTTGGTCACACTCGTTATTCCACCACAGGTTCTAGCCGCAAAGTTAATGCCCAACCCGCAATACTAAAAACCCGTTTAGGTTCATTAGCCCTAGCACATAATGGTAATTTAGTCAATACTGTGCAACTGCGTCAAGAGTTGCTTGAGAATAAATGTAACTTAGTCACAACAACAGACTCAGAAATGATCGCTTTTGCGATCGCAGAAGCCATAGATACAGGCGCTGATTGGCTAGAAGGTGGAATTCAGGCATTTCAACGTTGCCAAGGAGCCTTTAGTTTAGTTATTGGCACTCCCGTCGGCGTTATGGGTGTCCGTGACCCGAATGGAATCCGCCCCTTAGTAATCGGTACTTTGGCTGGTAATCCAGTCCGTTACGTTTTGGCTTCGGAGACTTGTGGTTTAGACATCATTGGAGCCGAATACCTGCGAGACGTAGAACCAGGTGAATTAGTTTGGATTACTGAAGAAGGTTTAGCTTCTTATCATTGGAGTAAACAGTCCGAGCGGAAATTGTGTATCTTTGAAATGATTTACTTTGCCCGCCCTGATAGCGTCATGCACAACGAGAGTTTGTACAGCTATCGAATGCGATTAGGACACCAGTTAGCTAAAGAATCTGTTGTAGATGCCGATATTGTTTTTGGTGTTCCTGATTCTGGTATACCTGCTGCTATTGGATTTTCCCAAGCGTCTGGTGTTCCTTACGGCGAAGGACTAATTAAAAATCGCTATGTTGGGCGAACCTTTATTCAGCCAACCCAAATGATGCGGGAATCGGGTCTGCGGATGAAACTCAACCCCCTCAAAGATGTACTGGCAGGGAAACGAGTAATTATTGTAGATGATTCGATTGTACGGGGTACTACCAGCCGTAAACTAGTCAAAACCTTACGTGACGCAGGTGCAGTAGAAGTACACATGCGAATTTCTTCTCCACCTGTAACTCATCCCTGCTTCTATGGCATCGATACCGATTCTCAGGATCAGCTAATTGCTGCTACCAAGTCAGTAACAGAAATTGCCAAGCAACTGGAAGTAGACAGCCTCGCCTATCTGAGTTGGCAGGGAATGCTAGAAGCGACACGAGAAGACACCAATAGTTTCTGTTCTGCCTGCTTCACCGGAGATTATCCCGTGGCGATTCCTGAGCAAGTGAAACGTTCTAAGCTGATCTTAGAAAAGGTAGTGGTATAAGGACTGGGGGGATTAGGCAGATGAGGAGGAAGAGTTAAAATCTTCCCCAGTACCCAGCGATGCACTGAGCTTGTCGAAGTGTCCCTAGTCCCCAGTTCAATTACGAATTGTTATTACTGGCTTCATTTGGGGATGACTCTGATTTTTCTGGCTTGAGTAAGGGAAAAGCGATCGCATCCCGAATACTGGCACAATCAGTTAATAACATCACTAACCGATCGATCCCAATCCCTAAACCACCTGTAGGTGGCATACCGTATTCCAAAGCAGTCAGAAAATCTTCATCTACACCTTGGGCTTCTAAGTCGCCAGCAGCTTTCCGCGCCGCTTGTGCTTCTAAGCGTTCTCTTTGATCGATGGGATCGGTAAGTTCTGAGAAGCTATTCCCAGTTTCTCGCCCGACTATAAATAATTCAAATCTTTCCACCAAACCAGCCACAGAACGGTGAGGTTTTGCTAGGGGCGAAATTTCTACAGGGTAATCAATTACAAAGGTAGGTTGAATTAAATTAGCTTCTACTTTCTCTTCAAAGGCTAAATTTAATAACTTTCCAATTGATTGGGCTTCATCTATACCAGGAATACCAGCATTTTTACTTGCTGTTTTTGCTTCTTCCAAATTTTGGAACGAATTAAAATCCAAGCCCGTAAATTCTTTAACTAAATCGTGCATTGTTACCCGCCGCCAAGGTGGTGTTAAATCTATCGGTTCCCCTTGATAGGTGATTTCCAATGTGCCGAGTACCTCTTGGGCAACAGTGGTAATAATTCCTTCTGTCAGCGCCATCATATCGTTGTAGTCGGCGTAGGCTTGGTAAATTTCAATTGTCGTAAATTCAGGATTGTGTCGAGTTGAAATTCCCTCATTGCGGAAAACCCGCCCCAATTCAAACACCTTTTCAAAACCACCCACAATCAGCCGTTTGAGATGAAGTTCTGTAGCAATTCGCAAATACAACTCCATTTCTAAAGTGTTGTGGTAGGTGATAAATGGACGTGCGTCTGCACCTCCAGTCTCACTTTGCAAAACTGGTGTTTCAATTTCCAGAAAATCCCGTTCTTCTAAATAACGGCGAATACCAGCAGTAATTTGAGCGCGACGGCGGAAAGTTTGCCGCACTTCTGGGTTAACAATCAAGTCAACGTAGCGCTGACGATAGCGCTTGGCAACATCCGTTAATCCATGCCACTTGTCGGGTAGGGGCAACAGGGATTTAGTGAGGATAGTATATTGTTTAACGTAGACAGATAACTCGCCCTTTTCAGTCCGTTTAATAGTACCTTTGGCTCCTAATATATCGCCTGCATCTGTAAGTTGCTTCAGGTGATTGAAGGCATCGGCATCAATATCTGCCATACCTTCTTGGATGCGATTTTTATCCAGATAAAGCTGAATTGTACCGGTTTCATCTTGCAAGGTAAAGAAAGCCAATTTACCGAAAACGCGACGCGCCATAATACGTCCGGCGATGGCAACTTCTAAATCAACTTCTTCACCACTGACTAAATCGGCAAACTTTTCTTGCAACTGTGCTGCATGATGGGTAGATTCCCAATGATAGGCATAAGGGTTAGTCCCTAGCTGCTTGAGTTGTTCTACTTTCTCCAGCCTCGCGGCTCGGATATCTTCTTCCGACATGGTAACGAACTTTCAGGGGGCAAGATTAATTATAGATGCTCCAATCAAGTGGGACGATTATCTGCAATCTTTACAAACGTCAGATTTGATGTCGCCATCAAATACTACCAAAAATTTGCCATCGGGTATTAAGCGTTGAATAACCCGCAAATATCCATCAGCATTTGATTCTGTTCGGTAATGAGCCACAACAACTCGTTGCATGTTGGCAAGCAAACGCACAACTAACCACCTATTGAGATCATCTCGATAGGGCATAATAAGATAAGTCTCCATTGAGTTTGGAGCAACAGCCAGTGCCGAACTTTCCACGGGACGCACTGGCTTTTTGCTTTAGTCAAATCTTATCAGAAAAAAGCAAAATTTACTAAAACCCCTATTATATCAAATTTTGTAGGATTTTGAAACAAAGGTGAAACAAAAATGTGCCAAACCTGTTTCAAAATAGATTCATTAAATGAACATGATGACTGGCTGACAGTTTGAGCATGGTTAAACGATTGCAGCAAAGCAGCTCAAGGTGCTTCAGTCATCAACTTTAGAATTAGGGAAAGGAAATCTGAAATTGAAAGAATGCTGGAGTATATAGCGAAAAAGCGGGGAATGACTCCTGACGAACTGTTCAAAAGCATTCTGGATGGAACTGCTGACAGCAGTGGTAATGAGCCAGGTAGTGAGGAATGAAGGTGTCGAAAGCAATATTGCTCAGTTAACGGGTAGCTGTCATGCTAAAGAGGGCAAGATTAATTTATAGATGTTACAAAAGTTAGCAGTGAAAGATACTTGTCCTTGAGGTGCGTGCGTAGGCGTAGCCCGCCGCAGGCATTGCAGGGCGTGTTTTCAAACTATAAATTTTCCTTAACTGTCCTTGCGTCTTTGTCAAGATTTTGAGATATTAAATTGAAAAATTAATTCAGATAAAATATTTATGACAACCGAGCAAGAGCTTCAATCTCTTTTTAATAAGTTAGATGGCGATCAAGATGGCAAAGTCTCCATTAACGATCTTTTTTTAAGTCCTGGCTTAAGTGCAATCATCTCATCAGAAACAAATACCACTAGTCCCCAGGAGTTACTAGTAGAGTATGATTCAGACAAAGACGGTAGTATTACCTTTGAAGAGTTAAAGGAAGCAGTTGAGAAAGCAAATAATTTAAACTAGCAGTCAAAAAATCAACGCCACACTCACTCCAAAATCCCTCTCTAGGCAACTATTGAGGGATTTGCCTTTATTTGCCCCTTAGTGACACTTTGCTATCCAACTAACGTAAATTGCCATATTGAGAAATACCTAGTCTGGCGGAAGTTTGCCTAACTTTAAGCAAGTTGCTCAAGTAACTTATCTGGTTAATTAACCTCCAAAACCAGGAATTAAACGCTTCAGGGCACGACTGGCAACATCGCCATAGCGCAGTTCTCCACACATAATCTTACCCATGATCTGGGGAGCCAAGGGATGCTTAACACCAACTTTGTAGCCAATGTTGGAAAACCGATAGAATGCTCCAGCTAATTTTTGTGCCCAAGCCATCTCAGTACCCAACTCTTCATTAATGGCTTCGCTATATTTTTCTAAAGCGTTAGTGTCACCAGAAAGTGCTTCATTAATGGTTGCGGCTGCGAGTAAACCACTAAAAATTGAGGGGCGAATGCCTTCTGCTGTCATGGGATCAACCACACAAGCAGCTTCCCCAGCTAAAACCGCATTTTGCGTGTGCAGCTTTTGATTACCATCCCAAATACATAGGGGATGACCATATTGTTTGCTGGTTTTGAGGTCTACATTCAACGATTTGGCGTACTCATCCAAAATCTTTTTGAAGTCCTGGGGTTGACGACCAATAAACGTCCCGACACCTATGGAATAACCATCAGCTTTGGGGAAGTTCCAGAGATAGCCGTTTTTGACCAAGCCAAACTCAAAATGAATTACGGGTTGATTTTCTATAATGCCAGGGATTTCTGCCTCTAAAGCCCCTGTGAGCAGACGTTTACGTTCTTTGAAACCTAGCCATTTTGCCATTGGGCCTTTAGCACCATCAGCCGCGATTAAATAGCGACCTGTAACTGGGCCATTGGCTGTGTTAACTTGCCAATAGTCACTTTGAAATTCAATACCAGTTACTTCCGTATTATCTCGTAGTTCAGCACCTTGCTTCTGTCCTTGCTGCACTAGAAAATGGTCAAAAATATCTCGTCGCACCATCCAGACTGGTTCTTTGGTGGCGATTTTTGCTTCCACGGGGTCGCCCAATTTCCAGGTAAAACGAAGGGAGTTGGCTTTTACAGAAATCGCTGGGCTAAAATCAAAGTCAAACCATTGAGCGATCGCTGGAGATACGCCACCGCCACAAGGTTTATATCTTGGCAGAGATTCTTTTTCCAACACTAATACTGAGCGACCTTGTTTGGCTAAATGATATGCAGCTGTTCCACCAGCTGGCCCAGCGCCGACGATAATGCAGTCGTACATAAGGCTGAATTTTTGCTCCTCAATTAGTTTATTTTCTAGTAAAAGGGACTGGGGATTAGGGATTGGGGATTGGGGACTGGGGATTGGGGAGGCTTAGAACTTAAAGCTTCAGGCTCAAAGGTGCAAGCTTCAGGTTCAAAGGTGCAAGCTTCAGGTTCAAAGGCTCAAGCTTCAGGCTCAAAAGCTCAAGCTTCAGGCTCAAAGGCTCAAAGGTTCAAATTCTCCAATCCCCAGTCCCCAGTCCCCAGTCCCTTGCTATACCTAAGAAATGATAAAGGCTGAAGAATTTATCCATTATCCTTCAGCCTTTATGCTTAAGACTTGAGACTTTAAACAGTCGTGATGTCTTTTTCTTTTTCTGCCAACAGTGCGTCTATTTTGGCGGTATACTCATTTGTCAGTTTTTGCAAGTTGTCTTGTTGGTCTTTTGATTCATCTTTGGAGATTTCAGAGGCTTTCTCCTGTTTGCGAATGGCGTCTATGGCATCGCGGCGAATGTTGCGAATAGCAACACGACCCTCTTCAGCATACTTGGATGCCATTTTGACGAATTCTTTACGGCGTTCGCTCGTTAAGGGGGGAATATTCAACCGAATTACAGAACCGTCGTTACTGGGTGTTAAACCCACATCTGAGAGGGAAATAGCCTTCTCAACGATGTTTAGGGTGTTGCGCTCGTAGGGTTGAATTAAGATCGTCGTAGCATCCGGCGTGCTAATATTTGCCAGTGATTTTAAGGGAGTAGGCGAACCGTAATAGTCTACCAATACCTTATCTAATAAACTCGCATTGGCGCGACCAGTGCGAATCGAGTTAAAAGCTCGTTGAGTTGCCTCAACGGTTTTTTGCATCGTACTTTCAGCTTCAGCTAATTTCACAAGAACCTCCTACAAGCGTGCCGATGGATTCTCCCAAGACTGCTCGGTGGATATTTCCTCGCACCGTTAGGTCAAATACCAGAATTGGGATATTATTTTCTTTACACAAGGCGATCGCAGTACTATCCATCACCCGCAAATCTTTGGCTAAAACGTGCGCGTAGGTTAAGCTATTGTAACGTTTAGCGTCAGGATAAATATGAGGATCGGCATCATATACCCCATCTACTTTGGTAGCTTTAAAAATCACCTCAGCATCGATTTCTGCTGCTCTTAATGCCGCAGTCGTATCTGTAGTAAAAAAGGGATTTCCAGAACCAGCACCAAAAATTACCACCCGCCCTTTTTCAAGATGACGGATGGCACGACGACGGATATACGGTTCCGCTAATTCTTGCATAGCGATCGCAGTTTGCACTCGCGTCTGTACTCCTATGCGTTCTAGCGAATCTTGCAGTGTCATGGCATTCATTACCGTGGCAATCATCCCGATATAGTCAGCGGTTGCCCTGTCCATCCCCGCCGACGCTGCTTTGACGCCACGAAAAATATTGCCGCCGCCAACAACTATGGCGATTTGAGTACCAGTGGCTATCACCTCTGCTAATTCTTGTGCTATTCCTTTGACCACTTCTGGATCAATGCCATAGCCCATGTTGCCCATTAAGGCTTCACCGCTCAGTTTGAGTAAAACCCGTCGGTAATTGGTTCCCATGAAGTTACGCTTTATCAAAAAAGTTGCAATTGCCTCCAATTTAAGATAACAGTTACAGGGACTATCTATGTCTAGTTACGCCAAATCAATGTAGTACCTACTGGTTCTGTTTGTGGTATGGCTATTTCTTTACCTTTAAACAGAGAAGCGATCGCAGTTCTCAAATAATCCTCTCTCACTGATAATGGCTCTTGGGGATGATTATCAATTTTACCTTTGTAACGGACTATACCGTTAGTATCTATGAGAAAAGCCGTTGGGGTTTTTGTTGCGCCGAAACTACCGGTCACATCTTGCGTTGAGTCCCACAGGTAGGGGAAGTTCAACTGGTGACATCGGGCAAAAGCTTTCATATTTTCAAAGCTTGATTTAGTGTCGTAGTCAACATTACTACCATTGAGTCCAATTAGTGTGAAGCCTTTTGGGGCAAATTCGGCTTGAATGTTTTTCAGCCTGCCTAAATACCGCTCTACATAAGGACAGTGGTTAGACATGGAAATAACGCCGACTGCTCGGAACTTCTCAAGATAACGCCTGAGATGGTGTACTTGACCATCAATTCCTGGCAATTCAAAATCTGGTGCGTAGCTCCCAACGGGAGTATCAATTGTTTCTAGTAGATTCATAATTTCTGGCTCGCAGAACTAGGAACAAGAAAAATATTGTTAAATTCAGCGTCAGTTTCCAGTTGCAAACCACCCCTTAGCCGATGCCTCATATTCGCCAATCTTATAGACCAAATTTGCGATCGTGAATTGTGAAACTACTGAATCTAGCACTGATGCTAATTCACTCACATCTAAAAAATAACCCAAATATTACTCATATTAGAAAAGTTATGATTTCTAATACTGACATAATCTCAGTTATGAGTAAGTTACCTTTATCAACAAGATGAAAACTCTCTATACTGGATAAAATTATCAGCTTAATGCTAGTATTATCAGCCTAGAAGCTTTTGTGGTATATGTATAGGCTATCACTAGAGCAAAGGGTGTATTTTGAAAATCTGATAAATTTTATGCAAATTAAAAACAATTTTACTTGTGCTTTGCTGCTGAAAAGCTTTTAGCATTCTTTACATTAAATTTACCATGACAACCTCAAGTTCAAAAACAGCACTTAACTCTACAAAAATCTGGATTTGGCAAGATTTTCCAATCTGCTATCAAACTCAAGGAACTACTGGCCCAGCTGTTATCTTGGTGCATGGATTTGGCGCTTCTTGGTGGCACTGGCGAAAAAATATTCCTATATTAGGAGAAAATTGCCGTGTTTATGCGATCGATTTGATTGGTTTTGGCGCTTCCGCAAAACCTCAACCTGGTGAAAAAATTACCTACACACTAGAAACCTGGGGACAGCAGGTAGCAGATTTTTGCCGTGAAGTAGTGGGTGAGCCAGCTTTTTTAGTCGGAAATTCCATTGGCTGTATTGTCGCCATGCAAGCAGCAGTAAGCAACCCAGATGTTGCCTTGGGAGTTGCTTTGCTCAACTGTTCTTTACGGCTGTTGCACGATCGCAAACGGGTAACTTTACCTTTATCTCGTCGTTATGGAGCGCCTTTGCTGCAACGGGTGCTATCTATTAAACCAGTGGGTGATTTCTTTTTCAATCAACTCGCCAAACCAAAAACTGTGCGGAAAATTCTGCTGCAAGCTTATGCCAATGCTGAGATGGTGACAGATGAGTTAGTAGATATTCTCACTTCACCAGCAAGCGATCCGGGGGCTGGGGCTGTGTTTCTTGCTTTTACTTCTTATTCTACAGGGCCATTACCTGAAGACCTTTTGCCACTGCTAGTGTGTCCAGCGATTATCTTGTGGGGAACGGCCGATCCGTGGGAACCAATTAAATTAGGGAGAGAATTAGCTAACTTTCCGCAAGTAGAAAAGTTTATTCCTTTAGAGGGAGTGGGGCATTGTCCGCAGGATGAAGCGCCGGAGTTAGTCAATTCGATTTTACTCGATTGGATTTTGGAGCGATCGCTGCTAATAGACTCGGCAAAATTAGAGGCATAATTTACCCACATTCGGCAGATATTAAAGCAGATTTAATAAATATGAAATTCGAGGAATAAAAGCCTGAAATCATTGCCAAGCAATAGTTTCAGGCTTTTATCAGATAAAATAATTGAGAATTTTATAAATTTTCTCCTCGCCTGCTAATTGCAAAGTTTAAACTACAGGACTAGATAGTTTGTAGGCAAAGCCTACTTAGTAGTAAGCTGTTACGCATTTAATTTGTATATTTAGTCGTGAGAGTTGTCATTGGTCATTGGTCATTAGTCATTTGTATTTCAAAGGACAGATGACCAATGACAAAGGACAGTCTGAATGCAAAAATGTACAATCTAGACGCGCATTAGCTTAGTAACAGCGTTTTCTGGAATATCGTCGGTCATGGTCGCGGTATCCCCAATACTCTATTATTCATTACGAATAGCTATGATAGATTTAGTCATGCCAAAAACTACTTCATGCTTGATAAAACAATCGACAAATAACTCTTGTAACATTTTTTTATCTAACAAACGATAATTTTCAAGTTTGGCGGTAGCTTCGTTAACTGTTTGAGAGCGTTTGTGATTTCCTAAATCAAAACGCATAATTAAACTAATTCTTACTGGCCTCGGTAGCCAATGGAAAAAAGGACACATAAAATGTGGCTCTATTGGAAACCAAAAATATGGTGTTTGTACATATGTATTTGGTGCTAGCCTTTTAACTTCTTTAGCAAAATTCATCATATTTTGCCAATTTCCAACATGCTCAATTACAGAATTAGAATGAACTATATGGAAAGAATTATCTGGAAAATTATTCAGGTTGCAAGCATCTCCATAAATAAATTTATAATGTTCTTCAGTTGCTGGTAAAATTTCTCCAGGTAAATTAACAATAGTTATGTGAACTTTATTTAGCTTCAATAATTCTTTGGGTAATATATTCCAGTAATTTTTTCTTCCACCAATATCAAGTATGTTAACTAATCCATGCTTTTTATAAGTTTCTTCAATTATCGAAACTAAAGTTGCGATTCGTTTGTTTCTAAACTTTGAACCGATGGATTTAGGATTATCATAATTACTTATTTTTTGGGCTATTTTATTAGATATACTCATAATTTTTTCCTTTTAGCGTTACAGAAGCAGAATAGAAATTAGCGGGAACACTATGTAATGTTGAAGAAGTGCGTTTAAAAGTTTTACACGTGTGCAAAATCTAGACTAAACCAATAATTTATCGACTATCGCTCTTTAAAAAAACAAGGCAGGAGGAAAGAGGATTTGACTTGTTTCTTCCATCCATAACGGAAGCGAGCGCGTCCGTAAACAGCTTTCATGACTCTCAGGAGATAAAAATTAAGAAATCCTCAGATTTTGGGAGATGCCTGAAATAGCGAATAAAATTCGATTCATCAATGCAATTAGTGTTAGAACTGCAATTGATAAATGTCAAATCTGAAAGACCCTAAGCTGAAATTTTAAGTAGATTAAAAAATTTGATAAATTGAATGACTAACCAGACTCCAGAGTATTGTCTCACGAGAGTTGAAAAAACGCGCTATCAATAGAGGTTAGATTAAAAATACTTATAGTAGAAAATATTTTATATTAGTTTGAATTATTAAAAGTTGTGAGTCCCAAGTTGTTCGCCTACCTGCTCGGCACAAAGTCAGGGCGGCCATATCATGTCAATAATAACAGTCTATTCTCAATAATTTCAAAAATAATCTCATTAGCCTTTACTTATTGCTAAAGGTTTAAGCATCACCGATAGCCTACCCTACAGAAAAGCAAGCTACGCATAGCGTCTCGTAGAAAAGGCAGTCCCTTGGGTGTTTTATAGAGAAGAAATAAGAGTTGCAGAGAGTTTTTGCGTAAGTCCTGAACAATTAGGAATGGCGCTCAAGAAGATTATTAACTAAGAACTAAGTTACTTAAAAAGAAGGCAAGGGCTGCACTACCCAAAGGAACTGTCAAATTGTCAATACCCAAAAATGAAACAGCCTCTAAAGCCGTAGCTATAACTGCTACTAACAGTGATACTGCCCAAGTTTGCCAACTGTTTCCTTGAGTTCCAACTAAAATCAAACTGCTGACAACATAGCTAACAAGCATCATAGTTAGGGAGCCTTCCCAACTTTTGTCTGTGCCAAAAACTTTATACTTGTGTGTACCAAAACGTTGTCCAATCAAGGCTGCTAATCCATCTCCCCAAGTCATTACCAAAATCCCTAGTGCTGCGTACTGGGGTTGTTGCAAGTACCAAAACCAAGCAACTAAAATACCGAAACTGACAGAGTAAAAAAATGTCCCTAAACTTTGCCGTCCAACGCTATTAATACCAGGAAGAATGGGCAATCGGTAGGATAATAAGGTGATTGCACTCGCTAAAATAGAAGCTGTAATCCCTACACTGGCGGGAATATGGAGCCACCAGGCGATTAGAATCACATTACCAGTGCCAATATGAACTATCTTCCGCACGATTTCTGGGTTGGCGGTGAAGCGGTTTACTACCCATGCAATCAGGAGGATGAGTAACACCCAGATTGCAGCCAACGCAATTTGCAGCCAGAAAACCGGAATTGAGGTGAATTCAGAAAATGTAATTAACAAAGATGCGACAAAATGAAAATTTTTACCCCTGTTACTAATTTATAAGATTTGGGTAGCTGCAATGAAATTATTATTGATTTGGCTGATTCGGGGCTACCGAATGTTTATCTCGCCGTTGTTTCTGCCGACTTGTCGCTTTCAACCAACTTGTTCGATGTATGCTATTGAAGCTATTGAACGATTTGGAGTGTTGCGTGGTAGCTGGATGGCAACTCGGCGGATTTTGCGCTGTCATCCGTTTCATCCAGGTGGTTACGATCCAGTGCCAGAGGTGGTAGAAAAGGTAAAGGAGCAGTAGTTTAGTAGAGCTTTGCGTATGGTGTTGAATTGAGGGGTGGAATTTAAACGCAGAGGGGAGGCAGCGCGGTGAGGCAGTGCGTTGGGCGGGTTCCCCGACTTGAAGCAACTGCCGAACCCGTAAGGGTCTTGGGGGTTTCCCCCATGAGCGACTGCCGTCGCGCAGAGGGAAGCGCAGAGGAACGCAAAGTTTGTTTTAGTCCATTCGCTACGAATTAGATTCTGCGTACCTTTGCGTTTAGTTTGGTACCTGGAGCATTTAAAACGGTAAATTATTAAAGGAAGTGTTCGTGCGTATAGCCATTTGGGGAGATGTCAACAGCTGAGGTTGTCATCTACTTTAAGTAAGGTTGAATAATTTAACTTAGACTTACCATGATTAATCCTACTGCGATTTCTATACCCGAACCACAAATTCCTACTCCTGGCCCGAGTCCGCTACCGAGTCCCAATCCTGAACCGAATCCGTTACCGAGTCCTGAACCTGTACCGGGGCCAGCGATACCCCAACCTTTACCGGGGCCTGTACCAGAACCAGTACCTGCTCCGATTCCTCAAACAGTTCCAGCACCAATTCCCCAAACCATACCGGAACCTGTTTAGTTACCTTGGTAATGTAATCCAAAATCCCAAATCTAAAATCCAAAATGCTAAGAGCCGGAATTGTCGGACTTCCCAACGTCGGAAAATCTACTTTATTTAATGCTGTAGTTGCTAATGCCAAAGCAGAAGCAGCTAACTTCCCTTTTTGCACGATTGAACCGAATGTCGGCGTTGTCGCAGTACCGGATGAACGGTTAAATGTTCTTGCTAAGATTGCCAGTTCGGCACAAATCATCCCGGCGCGGGTGGAATTTGTGGATATTGCCGGTTTAGTTAAAGGTGCAAGTCAGGGTGAGGGACTAGGGAATCAATTCCTGTCCCACATCCGGGAAGTTGATGCGATCGTCCATGTGGTACGTTGTTTTGAAAATGACGATATTATCCACGTTGCGGGTTCTGTTGACCCAGCGCGAGATATTGAAATCATTAATATAGAACTGGGTTTATCAGATTTATCACAAATTGAGCGGCGAATTGACCGCACTCGCAAACAAGCTCGTACTAGCAAAGATGCACAATTTGAAATCACAGTTTTAGAAAAATTAGCTGCGGCTTTAAATGAAGGGAAATCGGTGCGTCAGGTGGGCTTGAATGAAGAAGAAACAGTAATTATTAAAGGACTGGATTTGCTCACTTATAAGCCGATTATCTACGCTGCGAATGTATCTGAAGATGAGTTGGCAACTGGTAATCATTTTGTAGAAACAGTGCGGCAAATTGCAGCAACTGAAAATGCCCAAGTTGTGATAGTTTCGGCTCAAGTGGAAGCTGAATTAGTGGAATTACCAGATGAAGATAAAGCGGATTTCCTTGCATCTTTAGGTGTGGAAGAAGGCGGTTTGAAATCATTGATTCGTGCAACCTACACCCTTTTAGGCTTGCGAACATATTTTACTTCGGGCCCCAAAGAAACCCGCGCTTGGACAATTAATACGGGAATGTCTGCACCTCAAGCTGCTGGTGTAATTCACAGTGATTTTGAAAGGGGATTTATTCGCGCTGAAACTGTTGCTTATAAAGATTTGGTAACAACCGGTTCGATGAATGCTGCGAAGGAAAAAGGGTTGGTTCGCAGTGAAGGGAAAGAGTATGTTGTGCAGGAAGGGGATGTAATGTTGTTCCGATTTAATGTGTAGCGGTAATTAATGAGTGGCCATTATCGATAAAATAATGGTCAATCTACACCAAGTTGCGATCGCTCTAAATAAATTGACAAAGTATTCGATATATGCATATTAATGTTTAAGGAAACTGGTTGGCGATCGCAAATAAACAAGCTTTACCCAAAATATAGTTGCAACCCCTAATTAGGTCAAATAAAACGAGAGGCGCTCTCCAAAAGGGGAGCGCTTTTTAGTGTCATTAGTCAGTTGTTAGTTTTTATAAGTGGTATAGGTTGATAATTGTTGTTAAAAACGAACAATAACTTTACCACAATTTTGACCACTATATAAGTATTCCAGAGCGTCAACTATAGACTCTATTCCTTTGAATTCTGTTGAATCAACAGCAGGTTTAATTTTACCTGTCGATAATAATTCCATCAGTCGAGACTGTTTCTCTTGTAAATATTCTGAATAGTCAAGCAAGAGAAAGCCGCGTAGTGAGGCTGATTTCCATAGTAATTTGTTGTATATTCTCGGACGGTTTACCAACTCTAGTTCTGATGATAAATATTCAGAAATATATCCGACGATAACTAATCTACTGCGCTGTGCCAGGTGATCAACACATATATCAAACAACTCACTCCCAACGCATTCATAAACTAAGTCAATGCCTTGGGGATATTCTTTTTTGAGAACTTCATCAAGATTTTCTTGAGAGTAATTAATCGCTCGATGACAGCCAAGCTGCTTGAGAAATTCAACTTTTGCTTGCGATCGGCATATTCCAATCACGTGAGCACCTGCAAGCAAGGCGAGTTGGACAGCATAACTACCCGTACCACCCGCTGCGGCTGTTACTAATACCACATCACTGCTTTTGATTTCTCCAACAACTTCTAAACCAATTGCAGCAGTCATACCGCTAGCCACAACAGTCAGTATTTCTGGAGTCGCTTCTTTAATCGGAATAACTTGAGTAGCATCAATTGAAAAATACTCGCGGTATCCACCTCCTATTCGAAAAGTAATAACATGATCACCTATGTTCAGATGCTGTACATTCTTACCAAGAGCAACGACAACAGATGCAGCTTCAACTCCTATATCGAATGGTGGTGTATTTACAAAATACACCCCAGCAGCAATATTGACATCCGAAGCATTCACTCCAGCAAACAAATTACGCACGACAATCTCATTGGGAGCAGGTATAGGAAAATCAACTTCAACAATATCGACAGCGCTTCTAAAATCTCGGCTTAACTGTTTGACAACTAGTTTTTTATAAGTCTTGGGGTTCATCATTATTTCCAAATAATTGGTATCAGTTTAAATCTCACTTACCAGCTGCTACTCCTAAATCTTAATCCTGCTCTGTACCTTTTCCACCCACAATGTACACATAAGAACCCAAATTCTCGTCGTCTGTACCAACTACTACACCGCCTTCTGCACCGGGAACAAGTTCCATAGCTTCAATTTTGTGGTAATTAGAGCGGTAAAGCGGAACAAGTTGAGAATTTTGCCGCCATACAATTTTGTTGCTACGCAATTCCAAGTAACCAGCAACATACACTGCTGACTGAAATGGGCCATCATCTCCGGCATCACTTGCTGAGGTGATGTACACAATTCCTACGGGGTCTACCTTAATATCTGAAATATGGCGAACATTGCCAGATGGAAACGGTACTTTTAGATTGGCAGAACCTGCGAGGGTAATTTGATATTTAGCTAAGTCAAATATTCCCCAAAAAATAGTTGCTGGTTGTTCTCCTTCACCCCGATGTCCCCAAATAGCAACTAATTTACCATCTATATTTTGTAATCCAAATGCTTCAAAATTATTTCCTTGAATAATTCCTGGGAGATTGAATTCCTTGATAATAGAGATGGTCTTATTAGCAGGCTCTAATCTGATGTAATAAGCTTTTCCAGAACTAGTTAAAGCAATAAATGAAAATTTTGTTTTTTCTGGAACAGATGTTAAAGCTTCTAAATCGATGGGTAATTCTATGTTACTCGGCCAGTTCAATGGAAAATATTCAGGTTGGTTCTTACGCTTAATCTTAATAATTGCTAAACGACCTTGGTTTTTTTGTTTGTTGTCATGGACAATCAGAAAATCGAGCGTATTCCTTTGTTGCTCTATCAAAGCTATACCACTGATACCGAAAGGGATGCCACTGCGAACCGGACGCCAATCTTGCGCCCAAACTTGCTGGGATATGAGTAACAATGCACCTAAGACTACTATATTGATGATTAACTTAAGAAACCGAGACATATTGATTTAGTCAAGCTGTCAAACAATTTTGGATTTTGGATTTTGGATGCAAGGATTTTAGATTAACTCCATGCACGCCACTTGACGGCAGTTGCTCCACTTGGGGAGACCCCAGACGCTCGATGACTCGCTTGCCGCCGGCGCTATCGCCCTTGGCGTCTCCCCTTGGGAGAAGACCGCACTGCCTCCTCTACTTGGGGAGACCCCTTCTCTACGAGACGCTCCGCGTTCGCAAGTGCGTCTCGTAGAGAAGGCGCTAGCCTCTCCCTTTGGGAGAAGACCGCAGTGGCTCATGAATGCTCTTTCTTCAATTAAAAATTTTCGATTTTGGATGAGAGGATTTATTCTCGCGTTTAAATTCGGGAGCCACTGCGTTGGACGGGTTCTCCGGCTTGTACCCCTTCGGGGAAGCAAGTGGCGTGGGCTTCTGACCAGTTTAGATTTTAAATGAGAGAATCTTCAATTCCATTTTTTAAAATCTAAAATCTAAAATTCGGTGAGTATCGGTAAAAGGAGTGTGTTAACAGATGCTCAATCATATCAAATCCAAGCAATTTGCACCCAGATCAATAAAGCAGCTTTTTGTACTCATAGCTAACAGGATAATTACGTAATTACTTGACTCACGATAGTACTTTCTGTAAAGAAAGCAATAATTCGTTGACAGTATAGGGCTTCGACAAAAATGTATTGACACCAATAGCTGCTACTGCACTGAGCCTATTGTCAGACATAAGTCCACTGCTGGCAATAATTTTGACTTGGGGGTTGATTTTTTGCAAGGTACGCATGGCTGTTAAACCATCCAGTGAGGGCAGCATAATATCCATGAGGACGGCACTAATTTTGTCTCTATTTTGAGCGTATAATGCGATCGCCTCAATGCCATCATTGGCAACTAAGATTTTGTAGTTGTGAGCTTCTAATGAAGTTATCGTAATCTCTTGAATGGCGGCTTCATCATCCACAACCAAAATCAATTCTCCATGTCCTGTCTGTGGTGGCAAATTTTCAGGGCTAATTGTTTCCATTCCCTCTACGGCTGGTAAGTAAACCTGAAAGCTAGTGCCACTTTCCAGTTCACTATAGACGTTCACAAAACCTCCGTGACTTTTAATGATCCCTAGTACTGTGGAAAGTCCTAAACCAGTGCCTTGTCCAACATCTTTTGTAGTAAAGAATGGCTCGAAAATTCTATCTAGCATTTCTTTCGGAATCCCAACTCCAGTATCGGAGACAGTAATTACTATGTAAGGCCCCTCTTTGGCTTCTAGGTTCATGCGGGCATAATTTGCGTCAATCAACATATTTTCGGCAGAGATACTCAAAGTACCGCCATTAGCCATAGCATCGCGGGCGTTAACGCAGAGGTTCATCAGCACTTGATGCAGTTGGGTACTATCTCCAGAAACCATCCATAAATCTTGCGGTACATCAGTGCTAATTTCTATCGATTTGGGAAATGTCTCTTTAAGAACCTTGGCAATTTCCACAATTATATGTTTGAGTTGCAAAGTGATGTGCTTCCCTTCTACACCCCGCGCAAAGGACAGCACCTGTTTGACTAAATCAGCACCGCGTCTAGCGTTAATTTCTAAAATTTCTAGTAGATGACGAGTCCGCTCATCTGCATTGGGAAATTTCAGCGGTAGCAGTTGCGCTCCTGCCAAAATCGGTGTCAGGATGTTGTTGAGGTCGTGAGCAATACCACTAGCTAAAGTGCCAATGCTTTCCAGGCGTTGAGCGCGAAATAATTGGGCTTCTAGGTGTTTTTTCTCAGTAATATCTGTGTCAACAGTGAGAATTGATTTGGGTTTTCCTTGTTCATCGCATACCAGACTCCAGCGACTAGCCACAAGAACTTCTTTGTTCGTTTTAGTAAGTTTTGTTAACTCACCCTGCCATTTCCCTTGACTAAGGGCTTGCAATAGAGCCGCTTCAATTTCCGGTGAAGGTTCGTCATACAAAAGCTCGCTGGCATTTTTGCCCCAAGCCTCTGTAGCTTGCCAGCCGTAAAGTGTTTCTGCACCTTTGTTCCAGAAGATAATTTGATTGTTTAAATCTCGGACGCAAATGGCATCTGTGGTGACATCTAGTAATGCTGCTTGTTCACGAATTTTTTCTTCTGCCAATTTGCGATCGCGTAGCGCAGCTTGTCGTTCGCTAATATCTATACTGGCGCATGTCACCCCGACAATTTCTTGGGTTTCATTCCGTAGTGGCTCGACAGTTAAATCGTAATATCGTGTTGTATCTTTGATGGTAATTGATACTTCCTCTCGCGTTCCGATACCTGTAGTCAGCACCCCACGTTTAATTGTAATCAGATGTTGAGCATCTTCTACTGGGATGATATCTAAGTCTTGTTTGCCCAATATTTCCTCAACTGTCAATCCATAGGAGGGATTGTAAACCCAGGTGTACCGTAAATCCCTATCCTGGTTGTAGACAAAGATTGGAGAGTTTTTCAGGGCAACTCGAAATCGCTCCTCACTCTGCCGCAGTGCGTTGTCTGCCCGTTGACGTTCGATGGCATAACGCATAGAACGCACTAGCAAGTCGCCAGTTACTTGCCCCTTCACTAAATAATCCTGCGCTCCTTCTTGCATTGCCCTAATTGCCAGGGTTTCATCGTCTATACCCGTCAGCACAATAATTGGAGTTGCTTGTGCCTGATTGTGAGCAATGACAAAGGTTTGTAATCCCTGGCTATCTGAGAGCGAGAGGTCTAATAAAATAACATCAAAAGTTTCGTTTGTTAGGTAGTTGAGTGCTTCCAAAAGCCGCTCAACTGGCATCAATTCAACTACAACTGTGGTAACTTCTTTGAATAACTCTTGTAACAATAAGACATCACCAGGGTTGTCTTCTACTAACAAGACTTTAATAATATTTTCACCTGCCATTTCCACTACTCCGGTGGCAGTTTTACGATCGCAAACCAAAAATTTTCTATTGATTGGATTATTTTAACGAATTGATCGAAATCTACTGGCTTTGTTATATAACAGTTGGCAAAAAGGTTATAGGCTTTGAGAATATCTTCTTCAGCCTGGGAAGTCGTCAAAACTACTACAGGAATGCGTTTGAGGTTTTCATCTCCTTTTATTTCTGCTAATACCTCTCGTCCATCTTTTTTTGGAAGGTTAAAATCGAGTAGTACAATATCTGGATGAGGTAATCTAGCATATTTTCCCTGTTTTCGCAAGAATGCCATTGCCTCTACACCATCCTCGACTACGTTCAAGTGAATTGAGATTTTACTATCTTCTAGGGCGATGCGTGTAAGTTGGACATCGCCAGGATTATCTTCTACTAACAAAACCTCAATAGGCATAATCGCTGTTATGGTGTTTACCATTGCTTACCTGCTCTATCTGGAATTGTGAAGTAGAAAGTCGAACCTTGACCCGGTTTCGACTCAACCCAGATCCGGCCGCCGTGGCGTTCGATAATTTTCTTACAAATTGCTAGACCAATTCCAGTACCTGGATATTTGTCTCTACCGTGTAAGCGCTGAAAAATTATAAAAATACGTTCAGTATATTGCGATTCTAAACCAATTCCATTATCGCGCACCCAGAACAAATATTCATTTTCAGTGGGAAACTGGGTATTGTTATTCTTCTTTTCTGCCCCTCTGCCCCTCTGCTTTTCTGCTCCACATTTCCCACTCCCCACTCCAATATGAATTCGTAGCTGTTGACGATCGCAAAATTTGATCGCGTTGGCAATCAGGTTTTGAAATACTTGTGTCAATTGGGTAGCATCAGCCATCACTTGAGGTAGAGTATCGTAGGTGACAACTGCCTTTCGATCTGCGATCGCAACTTGAAGATTAATCAGCACCTGTTCTAAGACAACACTACAATCAACTGGCACAAAAGGCTGTCCACGGGTGCTGACGCGGGAATAGTTTAACAAATCGCTGATTAGGGTCTGCATCCGACTGGCCCCATCTACTGCATAGGCAATAAACTCATCCGCATTGGCATCCAGTTTGTTTTTGTATCTCCGCTCCAGCAGTTGTAAATAACTAGTTACCATCCGCAATGGCTCTTGTAAATCATGGGAAGCTACGTAGGCAAACTGTTCTAATTCTGCATTAGAACGAGTCAGTTCCTGACTTTGCTGGGTTTCTTTTTCTAATAGTTGTGCCTGAGATAAAGCAATCCCAATTTGGTTTGCTAATTGCTTTAACAAATCCATCTCAAACTGATTCCACTGTCGAGGTGCGCCACACTGATGAGCTAGCAATAAGCCCCAAATATCGTCCCTGACAAGAATCGGCACTACGAGGTTAGCCCTGACAGCAAACTGCTGAAGAAATTCTCGATGGCATGGTTGGATATGAGCAGCTTCAATGTCTTCAAGGGCACTTACTCTTCCCTGGCGATATCTTTCTATATATTTTTCTTTAAAGCAGGAGTCAAAAATATTTTCTCCTAAAATTACTGGCCAACCGGGCAGCACTGCCTCTTGTACCACTGTTCCCGAACCGTCAGGTTCCAGTCGAAAAATTAATACCCGATCAGCTTGTAGTAGTTTTTGTACTTCTGTGACAGTGGTTTGAAGAATTTCATCTATTTGTAAAGATTCTCGAATTTTCAGGGTAATTTCGGCAAATAGTTGCGATCGCAGATTTTGCCACTTTAATTCTTCATCTGCTCGCTTGCGATCTGTGATATCAGTATAAGAACCAACCATCCGCACTATATCACCCAATGCGTCCCAAAGTGCCTGTCCTCGATCTAGAATCCATTTATAGCTGCCGTCTTGGCACTGGACTCGATATTCACAGACGTAAAACGGTGTTTTCTTGGCAAAGTGGTCTTGGAAAGCCTGAAGTACCCAATCTCGCTCATCGGGATGGATTCGTTTTGTCCATTCGTCCCAACGGTTGGAAACTTCGTAGTCTTTATAGCCGAGCATTTCCTTCCATCGAGTTGAGAAGAACACTTCATTAGTCTTGAGGTTCCAATCCCAAATACCATCATTATTACCATGTAATGCTAATTGCCAACGTTCTTCGCTTTCTCGTAGGGCTTCTGCTGTTTTCCGTCGTTCAGTAACATCTTGAAAATAAACAGACAAGCCGTCTTTTGCTGGATAGGCATGAACTTTCAGCCACTGCTGCTGTGGCAAATAGAACTCCTCAAATTCGACACTAACCTGTTCTAAGATTGCCCTGCGATATTCACAATCAAATGTTGTGCCGATAATTTCTGGAAACACCTCCCAAATGTTTTTACCAAAAAGCTGATTGTGAGTTTTTTGCAACAGCTGTTCTGCTTGGCCATTAATATAGGTGAATTGCCACTTTTGATCTAGGGCAAAAAAACCATCAGTGATACTTTTGAGAAGATTGGTGATGCGGGTTTTGGTGGCTTCAGATTGGGCGCGGGCTGCTTGCTCGTGTGCCACTAGTTGATCAGTAACTTTAGATACCTCACTTACATGACGCCTGAGTTCGAGTTGGTCGATTACCAGGCGACTCAAACCCACAAACGCCTCCACTTGTTTTTGGCTTAGTTGTCGTGGAACTTGGTCAATTGCACACAGAGTTCCCAACATATCTCCTTTTGGAGTAATTAAGGGTACACCTGCATAAAACCGTATATATGGATAGCCAGTTACTACCGGATTACTTGCCAACTTCTCATCAGCTAGGGTATCAGGAACCACTACAACATGACGCTGCTCTTGGCAAAGATAAGATAACCCAACACTCCGGGGCATTTCTGATACATCTAAACCTATTTTTGCCTTAAACCATTGACGGTTTTCATCAATAAAATTTACCAAGGATATGGGAGTGCCACAAATAAAGGCCGCTAACTGAGCAAGATTGTCATAGGCTTCTTCGGGTTCTGTGTCAAGAATTTGATACTGGCGGAGGGCTTCTAACCTCGTTACTTCTTTATCAATATGTCTAGGTTTCATTAACTTTTTTTAATAAATCTAAATGTGATATCCAGTCGTCAGCGTGATTATCTGAAAAAGAGCTTAACCTTTTTTAATAATTCTTAGTCCTTTCCTCACCTTTGGCTGTTCAGGAAAGTCTGTTAAAAGCGGTTCTTAAAGGATGTTTGAAAAGTATTTTTCGTAACATCTAAGCCTTAAAAACCTAACTCTCCCAGCCCCCTTTGCCTACAAGAGAATGGGCGTTTCAAAGCCTCTCTCCGTTTCAGGGAGAGGTTTGAAGAGGGGTTTTGAGTATACTTTACAACTTTTTAAACAAGCTTTTATCAGCCACTGCCTGTCTACACCACAAATTTATTGCGTAGGCGTAGCCCGTCGTAGACATCGCACTAATCCTAGTGTAGACAAGTTTAGGACTGATATTATTTACTGTGCATGATTAAATTTAGTCAGTTGACCAGAGTAATTTACCAGTTGGACTAAACCATTCTAGGTCGATGCGATCGCCTTTTACTGTGTCGGTTTTCTTAAGAAAACTGGCTTTTACATTAATGCAAAATTTATCTGCATCAGCATAGATGCACAGCGGCTGATTGTGAGATATCGCTTTAGTATTTCCACTATATAGTTAAGGGTATCCTCAATTCGCTCAATCAGTGTACTGCGTATGTATAAATAAATCCTACTATAGGACTCATATTTGATTGCGTAAAAAAAACTCAGTACACCTTTATTCCTTCTTCCCAGTCCCCAGTCCCTAGTCTCTACGAGTAATTTAGGAATCAAATTGGATTGCTATAGCAAACAGCAGTAGTAATACGACAGTCACGTAAATGTATCAAATTGACAGACGGCAGCGAGTAGCCTGAAGTATATTTTTACTCCATTTTTTAAGTTAATCAGCTCTAATTACGTATTTATACGGCTAAATAATCGCTCAATTTTTGAGTTGTGGTGATTTTGCTGAGGTTGAATTTTTGCTCAAGAATTACACTCTTGTTGCAGTAAATCTGCTTAATCCTATTTTATTATTTGCGGACAGCATATCAAACTTTTTTGACTATCTATATTTACTGAAACACTGTTGAATCCATCGAATCAAATAAATGAAGAATAAATTCAAAGACTCAGTATTAAATAATGGTTAATTTTTGACATTAGCCAATGCTCAATAATTGGAATCGCCAAAAACTTTATTCTGAAAACATTGAAAAATCCAAATCGAAATAGCATCAATGTCTCCCTAATGAGAATCAAAAAAAATATAAAATTTTTTGGAATTTGTTTATTGTCTTCAACAATTATATATAAAATTATATTTATTCAATTATCTGCGATCGCTCTAGGCATAAACAAGCAAAACAATATTGATTTAATCGCTAATCAGAACAGGTCATTAATCAATTCCCAACAAAAAATAAATAACTTCCAAAGCAAAGAACTGTTAAAACAGACTTTAAGAAAATCTAACTCTAACTTAGAGAAACCAAAACAGTTACGAAAATTCACTATTGCTGACGTTATCCCAATTGAAGAATACAAAGACAAACCTCCCAAGCTACCTGAAGAAGATGAAGAAAAGCCCCAACCAAATCCAATTCAACCATCAAATTCAAATCCATCAAAACCATACACACCCCAGCAACAAATACTAATAGAAAAATTACGCCGAACAAAAAAGCAACCACAAGCAATCCAAAAGACAATAATTCTTGATGCTCTAACATTTAGTGCCAATAAGTATCCTTGGATTGTTAACCCTACAGATAACCTTACTTTTTCCACAGAATTATTTAAGCCAAATGAAAATGAAAATTATATAGATACGGATATCAGAGTAAGATTTTCTGGAGACAATCAGATTATTGATAAGTTTACTTATGCCAAATTTCCCAAGGCTGACCAATTTTACTGGGTTCTCGATGGCAATAGAATAGTAGTTGAAACTAAAGGCTCCCAAGTCGGTATCCTTTCTCAAGGAAGACAAACAAATACTTATATTACCCAAAATGTTACCTCACAACAGGCATTTTGGGGATTGCAAACTCTATTCGCTATACCGACAGATTTTCGGGAGTTAGCTGGAGAAGTTGAAACTAATAACTTTTCTGTAATCTCAATAGCTGGACAATTGATAAATCCTGAAGGGATACC
This sequence comes from Nostoc sp. ChiQUE01b, assembly GCF_034531255.1. NCBI lineage: Bacteria > Bacillati > Cyanobacteriota > Cyanophyceae > Nostocales > Nostocaceae > Nostoc > Nostoc sp. ChiQUE01b. The sequence goes on from NZ_JAVRBM010000038.1 coordinate 61,391, forward strand.
TGCTGGCAGAGTTATTATTAATAGTGGGATTGACTCAAACAATCCTAATGTCACAGTTCTAAAAAATCCTATTCCAGTTATTGGTAGTGGCTCTACTTTGAGTGTTGATGGTGGGCAAGCTTTATTTCAAGTTTTAGATGCTACTAATGCTCCCAAAATTCTACAAGGCTTTCCAACGACAAATATACAACCTTTGTTAGACGATGGAAACGTCAGACTCCAAAAAGGCGAAATCATTCCTAATAGTGTCCTAGAAGCTGCTGGCATCTTTTGGGGAGATATCTTAACGGGAGAAGGTTTTGGTTTTACTGCTCCTATCTCTTCCTTTCCAGGTATTAAAGTTGCTCAACTTAGAAAATTTGATAACCTTGATTTGTTAAATGTAGCAGTCAATCCTTTTCTTTCTCAACCCGAAAAAGATTTTCATTATCTTAACTCTTTACAGTGGCTATCTTTAGGAAGAAGAGAACCTGTATTTGAGACACTATCTCAAACTCAAGAAAGTTATGATTGGCACAGACTATATGTTAGCCATCCTCATAATCGCAGCTTAATTCAATACGATCCAGTTGCAATTAAAGCTACTTATTCTAATATTTTTTCTGCTCCAGGATTATCTCTAACAGCTAAATTTAGCGATACTAGTATTGATACCATCCAATCGGTGAATTCTACATTAGGTTTGCTATTAGGTGGAGTTTTTGAAGCTATTAAAATTGATAATATTCAACAAGGTTTAGAAGAAGCTAGACAAAAATTAAAAAATGGCGAAGGTTTTGTTCCTTTAAATACACCTGCTACAGCTAACCAAAGAAGACAAATCAATAACAGGCTGAATCGCACTTTATCTTATGCCAATGCATCTAGTGGGTTAGAACAGGTATCTGGAACTTACACATTTCCCAGTCAAGTCACTCCTAATCACTCTAACATTTTGCAAATAAGGACAGGAAACCACAAACGAGCAGTTCAGTTTCTTGAAAGAAATATTTCTATTTTAGATGAAGGTGATACATTTTTTTCTGATCTCAGGCTCTCTAATAAAAAATTTGGGCCTCTAACTTACATTGGTATTCCAACTCCTTTAAATGGTACTTCTATTGATCCTATCAACGAAGCCTCTGCTGTAGAAGTCATTTTGACAAATCCCCAAGGGCAAAGATTTGTACAAAAATTTAATTCAGGAGATTCGACGGTAGTACCGCTCCAGGTAAGAGCAGCCGATTTAGCATTCGATTATATGGAACTCACTAGAGTTGACAAAATAGGTGTGAGTTTTAATAACTTTAATGGTTATCTCTCCTTGCCAACAGTTGAATTGCTAGCAGCAGGTTCTTCTGGAAACTTTAACTATAGTGCTAATTTAGGAACTTGGTTTAATATAGATGCTAACTCAGCACCAGGCGTTTCTAATAATAATTTAGGGACGGAAGAACCAACATTAGGTTTATATACTAATATACTTCTCAACTATATTAAAACTGATATACGCTTAAATTCAGCCAAAAGACCTGTAGCTATCAACAGTCACGTACCATATTTGAGAGTTAATTGGAATAGTGCCTCTAATAAAAATAATCCTTTTTCTACTTATTTAAGTTATTTATATCAGCATCAAGAAAGAAACTTTGGTTTTTCTTTAGCTCCTGGCATCGCTTTTATTGAAAATAATAGCAATGGAGAATTTTTAGGTCTTTTCAATGGAGAATTTAGTACTAGTCATGGTTTGAATCTCAAAACAAATTTAGAGATGGGCAAAGAGTTTTTCTTTGAATTTCAAGGTTTACACAGAGTCAGTAAGAATATTTCTGCTGGTGTTTATCTAAAAAATTATAGTATTAATAATCTGGGATTGAGCAGCCGAGTTTCTGGCTTTAATTATGGAGTCATTGTGAGGCACAATTTCTCTGACAATAGTGTGTTTATAGAAACTCAAATTGGTACAGGTGAGAATGGATTTGACCTAAAGCTTCAAGGTGGTTATCGATTTTGAAGGCATCATGAAAGCTCCCCGACTTTTTTAAAAAGTCGGGGAGCTAAGATTTTCAATTTGTCAATTCTGTTTAATCCAAACCACTTAAGCCATTGTTACCACCACCCGCTCGGATTATAGTTGTTAAATCTTCAACAGAATTACTATTGTTTAATAAATTCGCTGCTGTATCAATAAATGGGTTTGGGTTAGAGAGGATAGTAGTTTGAGCTACTCCTGGGGTTATAGTCAGACTAGTTATGGTTTCGTCATTTCCACCTGCTATACCTCCATAGGTAGGAGAAATTGTTAAACCTCCTTCATAATAAGAGCCAGAAGGTAAAATTACCTCGCCACTGACACTGAGAAAAGTACCAGAAGGTCTAATAAGAGTAACAGCACCACGAGCAGTAGCTTGTTGTGCATTTGCCGATGCAGTTAAAAAGTTTCCTACACTCACTAAACCTAATAAACAAATACTTCCCCGAATAATTATAGATAATTTGTTGGATAAGCGATTCATGTTTTATAAACTCCTCATGTTGTTGCCTTAACTTGTTTCTAGATTTTGCTTGGGAATGCAGAATATGCATCGGTCAGCAGAAATCGAGGCAGAACCTTTTGTTATTTGGCTTTTATTCTTTTAGTGTATAAAAATATAAAACCTTTGTTGGGAGCGTTTTGTGAAAAATGGACATTTTGAGGCTTCGTATTTTTACGTAAGCTCTCTATTCAATATTCAGTGAGAGTTTCAGGGTTTATATTGATATCACTAAAGCTATGTAAAGTGATGATGAGGAGTTATATATAGGAATCCGGTTTGATTTTTGAACAAAATTAGGTATTTGTAGTGGACTGACACAGCTAAAATAGGGCAATAGATTTTTGAGAAATTCGAAATAAATCAATGTTTTCTGTTTTTTCCTAATGCACCAAATTAGCTGAAACAGTCCACTACCTATCTTTTCAAAAATCAAATAGTAGTCCCATAGCAAATTATTAACGCTTTCATTCCATTTGTTTTAAAATCTCGTTTTCAAGTCTAAGAAGGAAATGTTCTTGATTAAGCTACTGCCGCTAATAATGGAGGTGGAACCTCCCAATGGGCATTCCCAGTCGGAGACTGGGAACGAGGCACAAGATGAAAAACCTATATAACAAGATTCCCGACTTCTCTAAAAAGTCGGGAATCTGAGCTACAAAGAAGCGCAATATCATATATACAAATATAAATATAGGGAAGAGATTTAGCATTGCTATTTCTCTTCCCTATGATGTATTGATTTATTCAACTGTTCTGTCAGTTGGTAAAAATTTTGTAAGTACTTACGAGGCAAAAGCAAAAACTTAATCTATTCTAAACCGCCTAAGCCATTAGAACCAGCACCAGCCCGAATGATCGCTGCTTGTGCGCCAACGTCAGCAGCGGCAGCGGTTAAGGCTGCTGCTGCTGCTGTAACGAAAGGATTGCTGCTAGCTGTGAGCAAAGTAACGTTGGGTGTGCCTGGGTCTACTTCTAAATCAGTTATGGTTTCATTATCTAATGCTGATGTGCCGCCATAGGTAGGTGTAATGGTTAGAGGCTGATCGTAGTAACCATTTTGAGGCAAGGCTAATTCACCACTAACACTAACAGAAGCGCCTGAAGCTCTAACAATAGTTACAGCACCACGGGCTGTTGATTGACCTGCGCTTGCTGGTGCAGCCAGGATATTACCAACGCCAACCAAACCTAACAAGCAGATGCTTCCTTTAACGATCGCAGAAATTTTCATGATTAACAAACTCCCCGTGTTGTTTCTCTTTACGTTTTCAATATAACCATTGGTTGCCAGAAAAATCGCAGTAATAATACTGAAGTTTTAATAAATTCCAGAGGTCATAAATTAAAAAAACTAATAGATGTAAATGTTAGTGCACATCTGAATAAAAGCTTCAAAAACCTTATAAAAATTAAGTTACAGCAAAGCTTGTGTCTACTCAGAGTCTGTATTAAAGTTGTGGCAATGATTACCAAATTTCAGATTTTGGAAAACTAAATTCAGAAAGTACTGGAGGTAAGGCTTTAGACTGCTTGCAACACTCCGAGCCTTTGTAAAAACTGCTTAATAATTCGTTAAAACTTGTCAGATATGGCTATGTCATATCTTTGCTAAATCTTAAGTGCATCTTTATGCTTAATATGCTGTGGGCAACGATTTGAATCTTTAGGCTAATTGCAGTTATTGTCTGGATGCAATATTTTGAAAGGGCACATAAGTATATGCCAATACCATATTTCACAAAATTGAAAACGGCTATAAAATCTAGTTATAGGTTGGGTGGGTAGGGTGATTATCTGGAAGATACCCAAGGCGATAGTACAAAATACCTACCAGAGGTGATATCTATGATGGGCTACGCCTACGCAAAACCCCAAAAATTTCTTAGTAATGTTGGCTTTCTTGCCTCACAAGTTGATTTTTTAGTCTTTGACTGAAGTTTTTTAAATACAAATATATTTTTGATTTAGTTATAATATCTGTCCTTTACCACTAGCGAGGTAGAGAATTAATGATAGCCAAAAATTGCTTTAGCGTTTTGCTCAAGCACCATTTAACTTACTATATTTATTGTCCCTCAGTTGAATGGGCTACATCTGCCTGCCTTTAAGTCATTATGGCAAAATCTAAGAAAAGCTCTACCCCCATCAATCTCAGCGATCCACAATATTATCTTAACCGGGAGTTAAGCTGGTTAGAATTTAATGGCAGGGTTTTACATGAAGCCTGTGACGATCGCACCCCACTTCTGGAACGTCTTAAGTTTTTGGGAATATTTAACTCTAATTTAGATGAGTTTTTTATGGTGCGGGTTGCTGGCTTAAAGCAACAGGTAGAGGCAAAAGTTAGCCTGTTAACTCCCGATGGTCGCACACCACAACAACAGCTAGACGATATTAGGTCTACCCTGACTCCCCACTTTCAGAAACAGCACCAACATTTTGAGGAAGTACTTCGTCCTCTACTAGTAAATCATGGCATTTATATTCTGAATTACATAGATTTGAATCAAAAGCAGCGGACTCATCTCAACAGCTATTTTGAGGAACAAATCTTTCCTGTTTTGACTCCTCTAGCTGTTGATCCTAGTCATCCCTTTCCTTTTATTTCTAATCTCAGTTTGAATCTGGCTGTTGTGGTCAAGAACCCAGACACCGAAGAAGAATTCTTTGCCAGAATCAAAGTCCCTAGTGTTCTACCACGATTTTTACCGATACCGCCTGAGTTGGGAGATCAGAACAGCGAAAAACCTACCCACTGGACTGGAGTACCCTTAGAACAGGCGATCGCTCATAACTTGGAATCTCTATTTCCAGGGATGAATATTCAAGAATATCATCCGTTCCGCATTACCCGTGATGCCGATTTGGTATTAGAAGAAGATGAAGCAGATGACTTGTTGTTAGCCATCGAACAGGAATTGCGAAAACGGCGGCTGGGTGGTAGTCCAGTCCGGCTAGAAATTCAATCCCAAACTCCTGAAATAGTGCGATCGCGATTATTACATGATTTGGAATTAACAGAAAGTGATGTTTACGAGGTAGATGGTCTTTTGGGACTGCGGGATTTAATGTACTTTATGTCCTTACCATTGCCAGAACTCAAAGATCCACCACGCCAATCTGTTGTACCGTTACGCCTGCAAAGGCTGAGAGAACCGAGTTTAGACCCAGATGCCCTGGAGACGGACGAAGGAAAAGACTTTTTTGCTGTAATTCGAGAAAAGGATTTACTAGTACACCATCCCTATCAATCCTTTTCGGCTACAGTAGTGCGCTTTATTACCCATGCTGCCTACGATCCGAATGTGTTAGCCATCAAGATGACCCTTTACCGGACTTCTGGTGACTCGCCCATTGTCAACGCCTTAATTGCCGCTGCTGAAAATGGCAAGCAGGTATCTGTGCTAGTGGAATTAAAGGCGCGATTTGATGAGGAGAATAATATTTACTGGGCAAAACGACTAGAAAGAGTTGGAGTTCATGTCGTCTATGGTTTAGTCGGGCTAAAAACCCATAGTAAAACCGTGATGGTAGTACGGCGCGAAAAAGACCGGATACGTCGCTACGTGCATATTGGCACAGGTAACTATAACCAGAAAACGGCACGACTGTATACAGATTTGGGATTGTTTAGTTGCCGTGAAGAATTGGGTGCTGACATTACAGATTTATTTAATTTCTTAACCGGATATTCCCTACAAAAATCTTATCGAGAGTTGCTGGTTGCGCCTGTGAATATGCGCGATCGCTTTTTGGCACTAATTCACCGCGAAATCGAAAATGTTCAAAATGGATTTTCTGGACGGATTGTCGCCAAAATGAATTCCCTAGTCGATCCAGAAATTATTGCCACTTTATATGAAGCTTCCCGCGTCGGTGTGCAAATCGACTTAATTGTCAGGGGCGTTTGTTGTTTACGCCCAGGAATCAAAGACATTAGTGAAAACATTCGTATCATCAGTATTGTCGGTCGCTTTTTAGAACACTCTCGGATTTATTATTTTCATAACAATACACAAGAGGAAATTTATATCGGCAGTGCTGACTGGATGCGCCGCAACCTAGATCGCAGAGTCGAAGTAATTACTCCAGTAAAAGACCCAGATATTGCCAAAGATTTGCAAGAAATTATGGGAATTATGCTCGCAGATAATCGCCAAGCTTGGGAATTACAAGCTGATGGTACTTACATTCAACGCCGTCCTTATGATGATTCTCCAGAAGCTAATTCACAAAAAATTCTCATGAACATGGCATTACGCTCAACTGGTGTAGTCCCAACCTGATTGATTAAAAAATAAGTTACTTATACCTTGACAACTAGCTCAACTTAGTTCCTTTGGAAAAATTGAATTTTTTGAGCAGTTGTCTAAGTTGTTTATCATCATAGGTTCACACAAGTTATTCAACCATAGGATAGAGTCAGTGCTGGCACCTATTCTCATAAACTGGAAAGGTTATTCTAAATAAATTTGTCTTTCCCCTCAATGTTAATGTTATCCTGCGAGCTTTCTACCTTGCGTGTTTTAGTAGTTGATGATCACGAACTGACTCGCTTAACCTTACAGTTGGTTTTTTCTTGCCAGGAAAATATTCAAGTAGTAGGTTTAGCCAGTAATGGTGAAGAAGCTATAGAAATGGTTAAACGTTGCCATCCTGACGTCATTGTTCTAGATTTACAGATGCCAGTCATGGATGGGTGGAGTGCGTCTAGTCACATTAAAGCTATATCTCCGAACACTCAGATACTTGCTTACTCATCAGTGGAAGACGTAAATTTTCACGGGACAAAGGCAATGTCTAGCTTTGATGACGTTTGCAAGAAAGATGTACCGACAAGCGAACTTATTGCCTTAGTTAGGCAGCTGGGGCAGCGTGCAGGAGATGGTTCAGTGGCAGGATAAATGATGCAGTGATTATTGCTTCGCCAACTCAGGCTTAGTTCAATTCTGGGGATTTTAAAGACATGATACTACTAAATAACGTCGGTCTAGCCTGAAGTTGAGGCTAAACCGACGTTATTTTTGATAAATTTTACTCTACCGGAATGGTGCGTGTAAATTCATCAATTAGTTCATCCAGTTCTTCCAAAGCCTGATTTACGTCAATTCTCAAAGTTCCCAGGTTTGGTTGCTCCAGTAAGCTTAATAGGTAATCGCGTTTACTTTGAACTGCCACAATTCGTTCTTTTATAGTCTGTACATCCATTATTTTTTTCCTATCTTTAACTACCTTTAAATTTAAAGTTAACTCAAAATCTAATATTCTGGGACACTATACGCCCTTAGTAGTCAACTTAGAGCCACTTGCCTTCCCTACGAGATGCTGCGCGAATGTAGACTAAGGAAAAATTGAGTGTTTGAAAATCACTAAAGACAAAGGTGGGTAAAGTCTCGTTTAAACGAAGCCAGTGCTTTGGGCAAAAATGCCTGACTTGTTCGGTTAGTTGAATACTAGCGCTTGGGGACGATATTCTTTCCTAATTTGTTGCTCATAGCCGATGATAATAAAACTAAGGTATTCAGACTTTATACTAATTTAAGCTCATGCTACGCCAAATCTCTTTAGGAACACTCGGTCTAACTATCGGTGGCATATTAACCATCATTGGCTTCGTCGCCTATGCTGATAATAATGCCACACTCAATCTTGTCGGATTTTTTTACGGAATTCCTCTATTATTGGGAGGGCTAGCGCTAAAAGCTAATGAACTTAAGCCAGTACCATTTAGCCAAACTACGTCACCGTCGGCATTGATACTGCGCCAGCAGCAAGCAACTGATACGCAAAATAAAATACGCAAAGACATCACCCGATATTGCTACGGTCAAGATGCTCATCTAGATACAACACTTTCTTTTCTGGGTTTGAGTCCTACAGACCAGGAACGGCCAACAGTCACAGGGTTACGAGAAACAGAAGTTAATGGAAACTATGCCCTAATTTTAGAATTTGATTCACCGCTAATACCGTTTGATGTGTGGCAAAAAAAGCAGGAAAAAATGACCAATTATTTTGGCCCTGGATTGGAGATTCAAATAACGCAGCCATCTGAAAATGTAATTGAGCTAGCGCTAATCAATACTCAAAAAGAATCACTAGTCAGTAGTTAATAGCAAAAATTATCGTTACCCAAACTTCATACCTTTATGGCTTGTTGTTACCCATATTTTTGCAAAAGTCACCCAATTTTAGATTTTGGATTTACGATAGCGAAGCGTTAGCGAGTCCGCGTTCGCGTAGCGTCTCGTAGAGAGCGTATGCGTGGATTAACCTCTCCTTATAAAGAAGAGGCTTAAATATTGAAAATTTGGGAATTTTCTTCCCGACTTAAGTCGGGGGCTTGAAACCTTTTTTTAGATTCTAGATTTCAATTTAATCCAAAATCCAAAATCTAAAATCGTCTCGCTCAAAATTATTTAATAATTCATAATTACAATTAGTGGTAGCTTTTGTATTCTTCATTGTTTTATTGTCCACTAAATTTTTGATGAGTGTGTGAGCTACTTACTGTATAGTGTCTTTGACTATTAATTAGTAATTATTCTTTTTGGAATTCCCTTAAGCACGATTTACATTCCCGATTTCTTGAAGAAGTCGGGAATTTAGACAGCAAGTTTTCTTTAAAATCTTAAAATTTTTGGGCTTCTCTTATGCACTTAAGCAAAAACTTACTTTTCTAAACGAACTGCGTACCACTGTAAATATTGCCCAGGGCCAATATCTAATTTGCAACTAGTGTCAAGTAAATATTGTGCTTGAGTTTCCACAGTATCAAATTTTTGCAAGTCAGGCGGTAAATCTTGAATTATGAGTTGTTGAAGAGTTGTTTTGAGCTTCTCTAATAACTCTGAGAGTGTCATAAATTGTTCTGGTTGATTTGTTTCTAGAACAACAAAATGATCCTGCTGATACATTAATGAGTCTGGCATTTTAAAGATTTAGCGAATGTCAATAGGTTGCGATTGTTTTTGTAAGAAATTTTACTTGTTTGTGTAGTCGAAAATAAGGCAGTTTTATGTGCTGTATGTAAAGCAATTATAGGATAGTTGTAGAACTTTATTTATGGGCAGTTTATGGCTATAGCAGTCCTAAATCATTTGTGAAAACTTCTCTTTCTTTTCTTCTCTACAAGACGCTGCACGTTCGTGAGTGCGTTCCGTTCGTGTAGTGTCCCGTAGGGAAGGAAAGGCGCTCTTGGTGTCTTTTCTAGGAGACGCTCAACGTTCGCGGAGCGTTCTGTAGGAAAGGAAAGGCAGTTCGTTAATTTTTACAACTCAAATAGGATTGCTATAGAACGAAGTAGGTCTGGAATCACTTAAAAAATAAAGCTTTGCACTAAGTTGAATTGCAATCTTATGTAATTATACTAAACTTTAGCAAGCCTTGTCGAATAGACTAAATAAATTTCAGTTAGGTGGTATTAGTATTTAGTATTAACTTCTTCTGAGGGTATTTTGGTAATTGCCTTGCCCTGGTTCGCTAGGTTTGTCAACTAACTACACAACTAAAGAATTAAGGTGTGTATTTATAATTCTCAAAAAAATCGTAATTTGACTTTAACAATAGGGAAATATAAAAGTAACATTTCCTCCCATAACCATCGCTGAACAAAAAGGTAACAACTGCCTTCGTGTTCTAATTACAGATTGTCTATGCAACTTATTTATCTACCGCTTGCTTGGCCCAACAACATTGGGCAGTCCATTGTCAAAAAACAGTTGATTGTGAAGCCAGACACACCTTTGCCGCAAATCCTGGCATTGATGAAAATAGCGATCGCCCCCATGCGATTGAGTTGCACAGCCTTTTTCAGGATAGTCCAGCAAGTGGAAGACAACTCATGTCAGGCATAAGCCCATTTACTGTTTCTAAGCAACCACCACTGATTCTAGTGGCTGATGATGACAAGACCATCCGGGTATTGTTGCGTAAAGCAATGGAACAAGAAGGTTATCGAGTGGTCGAGGTCAATGACGGTAAGCAATGTTTAGATGCTTACGAGACTATCAAACCGGATATAGTTTTGCTAGATGCTGTAATGCCTGTGATGGATGGCTTTACTTGCTGTAAGCACTTGCTCCAGATTGCCAGGAATAATTTAATCTCGGCCCTTGCCACCTTTGATACTGACTCGACTCTTAACAATACGGTCATGTCCAAGATATGGGAGCGCACTCCCATCTTGATGATCACATGCTTGGACGATGAGGAATCTGTAAACCGTGCTTTTGAAGCGGGAGCGACTGATTATGTCACTAAGCCAATTCACTGGCCTGTATTACGCCAGCGGTTGCGCCGACTGCTACAGCAAGCACAAGTATACAAACAGTTAGAGGCGGCAAATGAAGCTTTGCATCACCTTGCCAATGTAGATGGCTTAACTGAGTTGGCTAATCGTCGCCGCTTTGACGATTATCTCAATACTCAATGGATTAATCTCGCACAAGAGGGATTTCCCTTGTCAATGATTCTGTGTGATATCGACTTTTTTAAATTTTATAATGATAAATATGGCCATCCGGCAGGAGATGTATGTTTACAAAAGGTGGGTGCTGTCTTAAGCCTTAAAGCACAAAAACATCAGGATTTAGTAGCGCGTTATGGTGGCGAAGAATTTGCTGTGATTATGCCATACACTCCTGCATCTGGCGCACTTCACGTTGCTGCCGCGATCCAAGCAGGAATCAAAGATTTGCAAATTGTTCATGACGGTTCTGCGGTGAGTCAGCACGTCACTCTCAGTATGGGCGTGGCAACTGTTGTCCCGACTTGGGAATCTTCACCTTCAGAGTTGATCGTGCTGGCAGATAAAGCACTCTACCAAGCAAAGGCCGGAGGACGCGATCGCTTTGTCTCAAGTTCTTAATTGTCATTTGTCATTTGTCATTAAGTGTTGCTAGTTTTTTTTACCAATGCCCCATGCCCCATGCCCAATACCTAAGAAGGATAAACTGGCAGTGTGAAGTGAAACCATGCTCCGTTATTGGGCGCAGAATCCACCCAAATTTGGCCATAGTGTGCCAGAACGATGCGTTGGCATAAACAAAGGCCAATGCCGTAACCTTCTGTACCTTCATCCCGTTGCAGGCGAAAGTGGTTTTCAAAGATGCGATCGCGATTCTCTACAGGAATACCAGGCCCAGTATCGCCAATACTAAACTGAACTTTTTGGGTAGTGCGGTGCAATCCGGCGATGCTAATCTTGCCACCTTCTGGGGTGTATTTGATGGCATTATCCAACAGATTTACTAGCACTTGGCGGATGCGTTCTGGGTCAGCATATACATAAGGTAAGTCATTGGGAATATCTGTTTCCACCTCTTGAGATTTGGCGGTGTAGCGATCGCACAATTCTTCTAGTACATCTAAGCACAGTTTACCTAGCTGTACTTTTTGTGGTAAGATAGGGAATTCTGTGTCTTTGCCACGACCTACCTGCAAAAGGTCGGCAATCATCCGATCGATGATCTTAGTTTGATTACGGGCTTGTTTTAAGAGATGTGCCGTCAAGGATGGTTTGAGGCGCTGAAATTGGCCTGTTTCTAAATTGTAATTGGATTGGAGAGTTTCGATGGCGATCGCGGCGGCAGTTAGGGGATTGCGGAGATCGTGTGCCAGCATCGCAATCACCCGATCTTTAAACTGTAGCTGCTCTTGGAGGTTATCTTTTTCCTGTTTTAAGCGAAAAATTTCGTCTGAGAGTCGGATGAGTTCGGCAGAAACAGCAACTGAACGGATAGTGGATTTGGGTGATGTCACCCTAACAGTATCGTCTATCCGTTCTTGTAAGTCTTCCTGTAATTTCAAATAGCCGTCTACAGCGGCTTGCCAGCGAGGCCACCAGTTTTTCAATTGCGCTATGATATTACTCCCAGCTAAAACCTGTCGTGGTTCTGGGTGAATTTTGATTAAAGCTGGCGTTGCTACCAATTTAAAGTGTTCTGCTAAGTAAGGTTGTTGACCAACATCAATAGTTTGAAGTTCAAAACTATACTCAGCCTGCAATTCTTTTAAGTAAGCACGTATTCGCTGCACCTGTTGTCGGGACTTTGGGCGTCCATCGACAAAAAGTAGCAGCTGGAGTGGAGCCTCAGAATAAATAGGCTGATCCTGGGAAACTTGCATGTAATCGTGTTTCAGCACTGGTAACAACCCGGTGACGCTTTACAGAAAGTAAAAAGGACTGACGGTTGTCGATGGTCGTTGTTTTTTCTTCTTAATATCTATTTTAGATTTTCATACTCTTATCCGATCTGCGTTTTTGACATCAGACATATCTTTTTCAGCCTTTTACTCCCTTTTGGTTAACTTTATCTCCAAGAAACACCCTTGCCTCTTGAATATAAGTCTTAATTTGCCCTAAATCAAAAATTTTCAAGAGAGCCAGCAGGTGAAAGGTTTAATACTATGTCAAATCGGCTAGTCCAGCACCATGTTAATTTGAGTAATCGCTTTGAGCAAGCGATGCCCAAGAAAACACAGATGCTCATTGTATTTAATCTATCAGGAAGTTGTTAACTGTTCAAACCAAGTTTGTAGAGGGTTTTCTCAACTGCCAGTGCATTTGATGAAGTGTCTTTTTTGCTTCTAACCAATCATTAACTAGGATTGGGACAAACAACCAAAGCCAACTCTGTACTACTTCTATAACTTGCGAAGCGCACCTTCCAGCTTTCCTAAAAGAACCACAGCCCTATCCAAGAATAACAGGGGATGGGTTGATTGAGGGAAAGTTTTGGATAACATAGAGGCGATGCCTGCGTCGGTAAACTACGCACTTTTAGAGAAAGCACTCACTGCTTTCGAGGCTGTTAATAAACTCTCGACTACAGCACAAGTAGCATTTTCTCAGAAAATCAATTTAGAGATAGGGAAACTGCTGCGACACTTGACTGCTTTACCTATTACCCCAGTCGCCAACAAGAATAACGAACTTACGCTAAGTTCCTGGAATTGTTTAACACTGGCATTTTTCAGACATTGCCTGACTCACCTTACCATCGTCAGATGAATAATTTTCAGAATCGATTGTCAGCCAGTGTTAATTAACCCGATCTATTCCCCTCTTTGGGTGAGCCTAAGGGGGGCTTTATTTCTAGTTTATCACTTCAGTTGCTTGGCGATCGCATTATAACTAGTGCATCTGGAAGTAGATTCAAGCTTTTGCTAGCTAAACTGTTTTTTGACCAGTTATCAATCAGTTATCTGCTCTACAACTTGGATGTTTAGATAACTTTCTGAAAAATTGGTTTACAATCTAGTATCGATCGGTTTGTAGTCGGTGGCTCTAGTCCTCATCTAAATCCTAAAGTCCTTACTACGAACTCCCAACTCATCAAACTATTATCTAGCAAGGATTTCAGGGTTATTTATGTTTTTTCCCAAAAATGTTAGTTTTCCAGAATTTTAGGGAACTCTATAAATAAGCATAGGAATTATCAAAACCTAATGGCTGTAAAACGAAGACAATACGGTAGCTTTTGCTACCGTTTACTCATTTTTGGAGATATAGCAGAAGGCAGGAGGCAGGAGGCAGGAGGTAAAACATTACTATTCCTAACATCCACGCTTTCAAGATGTCCTAACCTTTAATTCGCTTGCTATATCATTATCACCAACAGAGACATTTATGAAAAAGACGTAGTGAGTCGGTAGTGTCTTTTGGTGATATAAAAAGTCAGAGGAGAGCAGGGAGATAAAGAATACAAAAGGATAAGAGGCACAAGGGGGAATTATTGAACAAGTCTCTTGTCTCTTCTCCATGCCCCATGCCCCATTCCCATTTAATGGACAGTCTGCGCTAGGGTAGGAATTGAAACTCAATTTGTGATTTCCTGTGCTTCCCTGTAAACGTCCAGCTGTATTTCTAATTTGGGCTGTTCTACTGACTTCCTTAACAGCCTGTGCTAATAGTCCAGTCGCCAAAAACCTTGAGGAATCTTTGGCGGCAGATCCGAAACTGCAAAGCGATCAAGTTGTCTTTGGAGAATCTCAAGGTAATCAACCGCAAGCACAGCAAAATGAATCAGCAGTTCAGTTACCATCTGATTTTCCTAAAGATATCCCTTTATATTCCAATGCCAAACTACAGGAAGTTACACCTGCTAGCGGCTCAGAAAACAAAATCTCAACTCGTTGGTTGAGTTCTGACCCCAGTAACTTGATTGCTAGCTTTTATAGTAGCCAGTTTAAAACAAATAACTGGCAGATTTTGCAACAGCCGACAGATGATGCGGGAGGTGTGTTTGAGGCACGTCGTAAAGATTTGCTGTTGAAGGTTTCCATTCAGCCTAAATCAGTTACTAACGCCACACCTAATCAACCCCAAACAGCCACTGAATTACTGATTGATTACGTACCGAATAGTACTGCATCAGCACAACCTACTTCAACTACAAATCCTAACGAAACTACTAACGCCCTTCCTCAACCGGGAAATTCACAGTTCATTGGCCCAATACCACCCACAAACTTGGCAGCACAGCCACCAAGCACAACTAATAACCAAACAATCCCTACAGCTACCCCTGAATCTCAGGAATTCAACGATCTCAACAAGGCACCGCAAGAATGGCGGCAACATATCCAAGACTTGGCTGCATTAGGTGTTTTGTCTTTAGAAGCAAAGACAACTAAGAGCAACTCTACTAACACAACTAACCAGTTTGAACCCGGTAAAATCGTTACACATCGGGAATACGCCCGTTGGCTAATTGCTGCTAACAATGCTGTATATACCAACAATCCGGCTAAACAGATTCGCTTGGCATCAGAAAGTACTCAACCAGCTTTTAGTGATGTGTCGGCAAAAGACCCTGATTTTCCAGCAATTCAGGGATTAGCCGAAGCTGGGTTAATTCCTAGTCCTTTGTCTGGAGATACTACAGTAGTTTTATTTCGTCCTGATGCACCTCTAACGCGGGAACAGTTGCTGCTGTGGAAATTACCCCTAGATACTCGCCAAGCTTTACCCTCTGCTAACTTAGATGCGGTCAAACAAACCTGGGGTTTCCAAGACGCAGCGAGAATTGACTCTAAGGCTTTAAGAGCAGTATTGGCTGATTACCAGAATGGCGAACAATCGAATATTCGGCGGGTGTTTGGTTATACGACTCTGTTTCAACCCAAAAAATCAGTAACTCGTGCTGAAGCTGCTACGGCTTTGTGGTATTTCGGTACTCAGGGTGAGGGTGTATCGGCTACTGAGGCTTTGAAATTAAAGCGAAGTTAAAAGGCGGTTAGTCTATCCCTAGCATAAAAGTGAGCAATTATCACCTTTTAGGGGGTAAATTTTTCCATTTATTTGTACAATCCCGATTTTTTATTAAGAAAATGTAAATCTAAGTATTTTCAACGTTTTTACCTGTGTTTGATGAATTTTTAAGGCATAGTTAAGTAAAACAACGTAAACTAACTTAACTTAATAAACGTACTTAGTTTTGAAATAACTCAAAAGACAAGTTGTCAGACTATCGCCTTTTGATTGCTTTTAAATAAACTAAAAAATAACGCAGGTAAAACAAATATGAAAAAACAAGCTGTCGCAGCAGGATTTGTTCTCTTATCTTTCATGTTGCCGCTCAGAGTAAATGCTGCGAGTTTTAACAAATTTTATGTATTTGGCGACAGTCTTTCTGATACTGGCAATGTTTTCACTGCTACTGGTGGTTTAGTGGCTCCGACAACAGCTATTCCCCAATCTCCACCCTACTTTCAAGGGCGTTTTTCCAACGATCAAGTGTGGGTAGACTACCTCGGAGATCAGCTGGGATTAAAACCCTCTCCATACATTACTTTAAATACTACTATTCCCAATCAAGGTATTAATTTTGCTGTGGGCGGTGCTAGTTCTGGTCAAGGCAATGCTGTTGTTCCTAGTGCACCGTTACCGGGAGTACTGGAGCAAGTCGGCTTGTTGACGCAACCCATCTTACAAGCCAATCAGAAGCTCGATCCAAATGCCGTTTATGCTGTATGGGGAGGTGCAAATGATTATGTGTTTGGTCAAGCTAGCAATGCGATTCAAACAGTTCAGAATTTATCAGATGCAGTAGGGTTACTTGCCTCATCTGGCGCAAAAAATATTTTAGTCTTTAACTTGCCTGATTTGGGCAAGATTCCATTTGCGTCTGCGACAGGTCTATCTAGCAACTTGACTAGTTTGACAAATGACCATAACAAGAGATTAGCAGAGGAACTAGGCAAATTTAGCAATAACTCTGATCTGAATCTGATCTCTGTGGATGTATTTGCCCTATTTAATCAAGTACAAGCAAATCCAGGGAAGTTTGGGTTTAAAGATGTGACTAACCCTTGCGTAGTAGGAAATTTCCAGACAATCATCAGTGTATGTTCTCAAGCAAACGATTATTTGTTCTTTGACTCTCTACATCCAACAACAGGCATTCATAAGTTAGTAGCAGATGCTGCACTAGTGGCGATTGAGGCTAAGTCTGTTCCTGAACCTTCGATCAACTTGGGAATTTTAGCCCTTAGTGCTTTTGGTGCGGTAGGAGTGCTGAAACGTCAACAAAAAAGGTCAGCAGGTCGGGTTGTTGATGCACAATTATCTCATATAACAGTTGAAAACTAAACTAATTGATGTGGGATTACGATCGCTTATTTGAAATTATTGAAGAATTAATCATGCACCATTCCCCTAGTGGTGCAGAAGCTGAGATTAACCAGTTGTTAATGCAACGATTTGCGGCGCTGGGTGTGGAAGTCTGGTGCGATCGCGCCGATAATATTATTGCGAAAATTCCAGGAAAAAACCCAGACAAAGCGATCGCTATCACAGCACATAAAGACGAAATTGGCGCAATTGTCAAGAGTCTTGGTGATGAAGGTCGTGTCAAAGTCAGCAAACTTGGCGGTTCTTTCCCGTGGGTTTATGGCGAAGGCGTTGTCGATTTACTGGGAGATAACGAAACTATCAACGGTATTCTCAGCTTTGGTTCTCGCCACGTTTCCCACGAATCACCCCAAAAAGTGCAGCAGGAAGATACTACTGTTAAGTGGGAAAATGCCTGGATTGAAACGAAGCTGACATCTGCTGAATTAGAAGCAGCTGGCATTCGACCTGGAACTAGAATGGTAATCGGCAAACATCGCAAGCGTCCAATTCGGTTAAAGGATCACATTGCTGGTTACACTTTGGATAACAAAGCTTCTGTTGCGATTTTGTTAGCTTTGGCTGAAAATCTGAAACAGCCAGTAGCGGATGTTTATTTAGTAGCCTCAGCTAAAGAAGAAGTGGGAGCAATTGGGGCGCTATTTTTCACCCAAAATCAACGTTTGGATGCCTTGATTGCTTTAGAAATTTGTCCATTATCTGAGGAATATCCTGTTAAAGATGGCGAAAGTCCTGTACTTTTATCTCAAGATGCCTATGGAATATATGATGAGGGGTTAAATGGACAACTGCGCCAATCTGCCAAGCAACTTGATATATCAGTGCAGCTAACGATACTAAGCCAGTTTGGCAGTGATGCTTCGATTGCAATGAAATTTGGTCATGTTGGGCGTGCTGCGTGTTTAGCATTTCCTACCCAAAATACCCACGGTTATGAAATTACTCATTTAGGAGCGATCGCTAATTGTATCGATTTGTTAAAAACTTTCTGCGAAACGGAGTTTGAGTGATACCTAGATATCATATTCTGCATCATCAGGGTTATCCCAGATTTTGAGCAGAACTGGTTCAGAAAGTTTTGCAGCTGTAAAGGTAAGGCTATGGTCTGTATTTTGCTGATCCAAAGAATCAATAAAATCTTCAACTAGTAAAACTTTTTCGGGAGGTAGCTGGCGAATTTTTTTAAGTAACCTTTGCTCTAAAATGCTATCAGCCTGCATTATTTAGATTCTCCTAACCTTGCCTGTATTGCTTGCTTTATGCATTCATTATAGTTTTTAGTTTTCTCTAGCGATGAAGGCGATCGCTAATTGTATCGATTTGTTAAAAGCTTTTTGCAAAACTGAATTTGAGGCTTTTACTCGAAGGAGCGATCGCATATCAACCCAAAATAGCGTGAATTTTTCTGGTTGTGGAAAATGGGCGCTCGCACACCAAAATTACTCCTACTGTTGATGTAATGTCAGCGCCATATCTCTAAATTCGGCATTAAATGTATAATTGCTGAATGCTTCGTGTATTTACCAGTTAAAACTATTAAATGACTACTGTTACACCCGAGGAAATTAGTCAGTTTCGCAGTCAGTTGGCGGATCTTCCCCAGGCTTTAGTAGCTTTAGATGCCATAGAAGAGTGTGAAGGCTATTTAGACGATGCTGTTCCACTGTTGGTTATGCGGGAAACTGCACAGGAAGCAGATAGATCGTTAAATGATTTGCTTGAAAAATGCCGCCAATTCATTTGTCAAGAGGAAGTCAGAGAATTTTTGGAATCTGGATTAATTGCTCCAATTGTAGAACCATTGGCTGTTAGTGCAGGCATTCCTCTAGGCACTGCGACTGCACTTAGCATATTGGTGTTTAAACTGGGTACGAAAAAGTTTTGTAAAGTACCGGAATCTGGTGCTTAAAGTCCAGATGCTGTAAATCCAGCCCAGTAGTAGGGATTTGCAAAAGGTAAGGGTTGACGTTGCTTAATTAGTTTCAACGATTCTTGAAATATGATGCGTTGTCCTACTCTTAGTTGAGCAAGGACTTTTTCAATTTGGGGTTTGTGTTCCTCCAAAAATCTGTCTAATTCTTCAATAGTCAGATTTCGCAGCCAGTTTTGAGCTTGTTTCAGGGCTATGGCAATATCTCCTGCTTGCAGGTTATCAAGTTTGACTAAGTTTTCGTAGAATTTAATCATTAAAAAGCTGGTGGAAAGGTCATCTACTTTCCAGAGAGAACTAACGACACTGGGACTACCTGCTAATAGAAAACCGCTAGGTAAACCAATGTATTCGTCACTGGTATTGTTAGAATCAATCAATCCAGTTTCACACGCAGAAAGGGTGACGAGGCGACATTTATCTAATTTGAGCGTGAAGATTTTATCTAAAGTAAGGCATTTGTCTAAATCGTTGGTTTCCCCTACTCGCACATTCAGATAACGTTCAGAGTCGGGTTTTGTTGGTGTGTCTGCGATAGGCGCATCTGCCAAAATTAGGGCTGATTTACCGGGATTTGTTAAGTTAAAATACCCGTGGCAGCTAAAGTGGGCGCAATGGTAAGTATTTAAGTCAGAATTATCGATTGCTGTGAGTGTCGCTGCTGTTTTTTTCAGAACGTTGGCAGTATTAAAGTAGCTTTGAATAACTTGTACTTCTAAATCTGTATAGTTTAAATCGCCTGTGGGGTTTTGAATCGCAAACAGGGATTTAAAATCAGGACGTTTGCGCTGTTGTACCTGTTGCAGTAGTTGACAACTGGGTGCATAACTCACACCACCAGCAAATAAATCTAGAAGACAGCGCGAAGTTTCAGAATTTTGATTTACAGGAATTGCATGAAGCGGGAATAAATGTAGGAATTGATGGGAAATTAGGATGAGTTGATCGCAGTGCTTTGGTATCTGGGTTAATATTTTATCAATGTGCAGAATTGAGACTAATTTTTTGAGTTCTTCTCCTAAGTTATTTCGCCATTGGTCGTTTTGATAGTAGTAATTATGCAAATATTTATTTGCCCAATCATACAAAGCTTCTCGGTCTTTTGGTTGGGATTGCCAAACAGTTACCTCTCCTTGTTTTGTGACAATAAACGCTAGAATTTTATTGTTGAGAATATACCACTCGATAATGGCTGTATGCTCATCCAAAGAACCTTGGAACGAGTCAAATTTGAAACCATAACCAACTGGTAAGTATTGGTTTTGTAATTCATTACGCTGGTTTCGCAACTGTTGGAGATATTGTGCAAGGACTTTGGGATTTTCAGCTTTGCCATTTTGGATTTGATATTGTCCTACGGCTATTTCATCCCTGTATTTTTCTAATTGAGTGAATACTTCTAGAGGGAAAATGGTTTTAGAGTCACGTTCAAGAATTTGTTCAACTAAATTGCGGGTTTTACTACGTTCAACATATTCAATTGCTTCGGTAATCTTATTTAATTCTATGCAAACTTCTACCATATAGCTATAAACTTGATTAAAGCGTTCCGCTTGTTTACGCTTGCTTTCTTCTCCAGATACTATTTCTTCTCGTAAAGATTCTATAGTGGCAATGGCAGACTCAAAAGTATTGTACGCTAAGGCAAACTGGTTTGCGTTTTGGTAAGCAATCCCTAGCCCCCACAAAGTTTCTGCCCAATCAATAGGCAAAGCATCTTTGGTTCTGACATTTAAAGCAGCAGTATAAGCAGCGATCGCAATTTCGATGTTATCTGCCCTATCTCCTTTAATTCTAAGTAGGTAGGCAGCAGCAAGATTATATTGCATTTCTGCCCAAGATTGAGGCAAAGCTTCTCTGGTGTAGACAGTTAAAGCAGCAGTATAAGCAGCGATCGCAATTTCGATGTTATCTGCCCTATCTCCTTTAATTCTATCCCTGTAAGTATTTGCGAGATTATTTTGCGTCATTGCCCAAGATTGAGGCAAAGCTTCTCTAGTGTAGACAGTTAAAGCAGCAGTAGAAGCAGCAATCGCAATTTCGATGTTATCTGCCCTATCTCCTTTAATTCTATCCCTGTAAGTATTTGCGAGATTATTTTGCGTCATTGCCCAAGATTGAGGCAAAGCTTCTCTAGTGTAGACAGTTAAAGCAGCAGTAGAAGCAGCAATCGCAATTTCGATGTTATCTGCCCTATCTCCTTTAATTCTATCCCTGTAAGTATTTGCGAGATTATTTTGCGTCATTGCCCAAGATTGAGGCAAAGCTTCTCTAGTGTAGACAGTTAAAGCAGCAGTAGAAGCAGCGATCGCTTTTTCGATGTTATCTGCCCTGTCTCCTTTTATTCTATTGCCGTAGGCAGTAGCGAGATTATTTTGCGTCAATGCCCAATCAATAGGCAAAGCATCTCTGGTTCTGACAGTTAAAGCAGCAGTAGAAGCAGCGATCGCAATTTCGATGTTATCTGCCCTGTCTCCTTTTATTCTATTGCCGTAGGCATTTGCGAGATTATTTTGCGTTGCTGCCCAATCAATAGGCAAAGCATCTCTGGTTCTGACAGTTAAAGCAGCAGTATAAGCAGCAATCGCAATTTCGATGTTATCTGCCCTGTCTCCTTTTATTCTATCCCTGTAGGCAGCAGCGAGATTATTTTGCGTTGTTGCCCAATTTTGAGGCAAAGCTTCTCTAGTGTAGACAGTTAAAGCAGCAGTATAAGCAGCGATCGCAATTTCGATGTTATCTGCCCTGTCTCCTTTGATTCTATCCCTGTAGGCAAGTCCGAGATTATGTTGCGTCATTGCCCAAGATTGAGGCAAAGCTTCTCTAGTGTAGACAGTTAAAGCAGTAGTATAAGCAGCGATCGCAATTTCGATGTTATCTGCCCTGTCTCCTTTTATTCTATCGCTGTAGGCATTTGCAAGATTATTTTGCGTCATTGCCCAATTTTGAGGCAAAGCTTCTCTAGTGTAGACAGTTAAAGCAGCAGTATAAGCAGCGATCGCAATTTCGATGTTATCTGCCCTGTCTCCTTTGATTCTATCCCTGTAGGCATTTGCGAGATTATTTTGCGTTGTTGCCCAAGATTGAGGCAAAGCTTCTCTGGAGTGGACAGTTAAAGCAGCAGTATAAGCAGCGATCGCAATTTCGATGTTATCTGCCCTGTCTCCTTTTATTCTATCCCTATAGGCATTTGCAAGATTATTTTGCGTTGTTGCCCAATTTTGAGGCAAAGCTTCTCTAGTGTAAACAGTTAAAGCAGCAGTATAAGCAGCGATTGCAATTTCGATGTTATCTGCCCTGTCTCCTTTTATTCTATCCGTGTAGGCAAGTCCGAGATTATTTTGCGTTGTTGCCCAATCAATAGGCAAAGCTTCAGGAGTTCTGACAGTTAAAGCAGCAGTAAAAGCAGCGATCGCTTTTTCGATGTTATCTGCCCTGTCTCCTTTTATTCTAT
>NZ_JAVRBM010000039.1:0-81926 GCF_034531255.1 Nostoc sp. ChiQUE01b
GGCGGTCTCAAAGCCTTATATATACTTGCTTGCAAGTTTTAGGACGGGTCTAATGACTATTATTGTAAGTGGATAAAAAAGTGGTTGCCGCCAAACATTTGTAATGAGAAAGCAGCGTAGACGTAGACCGTCGTAGACCGTCGTAGACATCGTTTGCTCTCGTATAAGCCTCAAAGAGATGAAGTCGAAAAACCCTTTTAAGGTAATAGCTCCCTCTGATATTGGACAATTTTTACTAAAAAAATATGACACTAGTACCGCAAGGCGGAATTCAAAATTAAAAATTCATACAGCGCAAGCGTTTCATTGATTTTGAATGGGTGGTTTATTTACGCCGAACTGTACTAGGATAAATCCTAAAGTAAATCAAAATTATGATGATTTGATTTGAAAAAATTCTCATTATATTCTAAACTTTATTGAGAAAAAGTTTCAGCTTTTCTCTAGATTCTGGTAGTCTTACTGTGTATTGTTGATCACGTTTTAAGAACATGGAAATTCAGAATTTGTTTGCAGCAGGTGGTATCGTCATGTGGCCCCTGCTGGCGTTTTCGGTAGTAGGTGTGGCACTGATCGTCGAGCGGATTAGGTTTTGGGCAAGAATTAATCAGCGTCAAAACCGGGTGGTGCGAGATGTGTTGAATCTCTACCGTCTCGATAATGTTGTCGGTGCAATGGATAAACTTCAGAAAAACGCAGATTTGCCACTTGCCCGGATTTTTCTAGCGGCTTTAGAATTAGAGGAGCCAAACCCGGAAGAGTTTCGTTTGGCGTTAGAAAGCGAATCGCAGGCTGAAATACCTGTGTTAAAACGTTTCCAAAACCTTTTCGAGACAATCATTAGTCTGGCACCACTGTTAGGTCTTCTCGGCACAGTATTAGGATTGATAGCTTCTTTTGCTTCCCTAAATCTTGGTGATGTAGGAGGTAGCAAAACGGCAAGTGTTACCGCTGGGATTAGTGAGGCTCTAGTATCAACAGCATCAGGATTAATAGTTGCTATATTCATACTCATGTTTGCCAATACCTTCCGGGGATTGTACCAACGGCAAATTGCACTAATTCAGGAGTATGGGGGACAGCTAGAATTACTTTACCGCCGTCGCTATGAACGAGGAGAAAAAACGTATGCGTCTACCAGATGAACCAGAGCTGCCACTACAGATCAACATCGTGCCGATGATTGACGTGATTTTTGCAATTTTGACATTTTTTATTATGTCAACTCTGTTTTTAACACGTTCTGAAGGTTTGCCAGTAAATTTACCGAAGGCCGCCACAGCTAAACAACAGCAAGTTCCTACTAAAATTACCATTACGGTAGATGAAAAAGAACAGGTAAGCCTGAACCGTAAACCAATTGCAGTTGATGATTTAACAGCGGAAGTACGGACTTTAGTTGGTTCTAACCCAGAAGTGTTAGTAATTATTAATGCTGATGAAAAAGTTGATTATGGTCGGGTGGTGGCGGTGATGGATCGGGTACGTCAGGTTCCGGGAGCTAAATTAGCGATCGCTACCCAAAGAGAATAAATAGATATATTGGGCATAAGAAGTGCAGAGAGTCAGGAAAATTCTATATTCTGACTCCTAACTCCTTCTTGTCTCATAGACATCTCCAGAAATTTATTATGCGTTGCCCAAAATTATTGTTATACACAATTAATTAATTTTACTTACCTGATTTTCACCAGATTTTTAATTTTAACGGCAGTAACTTTTATTGGTGTAGGTTTTGCCAAGGCTAAGTTTCAGCTGAATGCTTCCATTCTAGTATCTACAATCACGACATAATCCAAACTGACTTGATAAATTGCTAATTACACGAACAAAATAAGGCATAGCAAGTTTATACAAGCAGGTAGATTATCTGATGACGATTCCAGAGTCAATTAAAAAATTCATTACATGGATACAAGGTTTTGACCATCGTGTTTTACGAAATGAAGATGATGTAAAAGAAAAGTTGATTTTGCCAATGTTCCACCATCTCTGCTATCCAGAGATATGTCATCGTGAATACTCTTTGAAAACATATCAATCGGAAACCTACGCCAAGAATTCAGAAATTGCTCAGATTTATTTTGCAACAGATGATATTAAGAAACAAAATACAGATACATCACTGATTTTCGTGGAAGCGATAGAACCGCAAAAAACTAAGTTAAATGAGGCTATTGAGCAAGCTAAATTTTATAGTAATCATTTTAAAACACTATTTTTTATTGTGACTAACGGATATGAAATCAAGGTTTTTCAGTGTTTGCATTACAATCGAGAAGAATTAGTATTTGATCTAAATATAGATACCTTAAAAAATAACGATGTCGCCTCAAAATTTTATAATAAACTCAATTTTGATTTAGTTAAAAATATCGATAAAAATACAGCCAGTATTTTGACATATACTCAATGTAACTTAATAGAAAAATTAATTATACGCAATCCAGATTTACAGTATTTTTTAGAAAAATGTGATTTTGAGCCTTCTATAACGCGAGAAGGCTACAACTTAGTTGTTGTGAAACCAAAAGTAGCGATCGCCTGTAATCTACCCAAAGCTTTTGGAGAAGGTAATTGTCAAATAAAATTCAGTAGTATTCTTTTAAAAGGTCTAAAAATTCACTTAAATCATCAAGATATTTTAGGTCAATTAATGACTGGATTACACACTCAAGCAAATTGGGGTTGTCGTCGTTTTTTGAAAGAATTAGATAAAGATAATTTTACAGTAAATTTGGGTCAAATAACAGTCATTTTATCAAAATTAGAAGCAAAAGACTTGTGTTTGTGTATTGATGAAGTTTTTCAAGAATATCAAAATTTAATAATTGAATTTGAGAATACTCTAGAAACATGGGATTTTGAATTCGTAAACTTATCAGAAATTCGCGGTTTTATCCTTTTTTCTGTAAGACAAGAATTATGGGAGTTGATGCAGCAGTTTGCTAAGGAATTTGATTATAAGAAAGGCAAGTCAGAATGGCATCTATTTCATAGAGAAAATATATCAATTCGAGTGAGTCGAGGAATTCGCGATCATGCATTTATCTTTTCCAACTTTTACAGTAATTTATCTTTATTCCCTAGCAATCAAGTTAACATCATCTACGAACTAAATGATCTGAATTTACAATCTATTGAAACAGCTAAATTTAACTTATGGCAACAAGATATTGGAGTACGAGGAACTTGGACAGCTAGATATACCAAACAGTGGTTATTAGATCAATATATTCCCAAGGTGATTAATTACTACTCAGAAAAGTCTCAATTATCTGAAGCTGAATTGCTAGCAAAAATAACAAATTACAGAAGTGAACGTTTGCTGATTAAAGAAATTGATAATATCAGAGATTTAATACCTTATCTTCGTGACATACAATCTTGGCTACATATCTATGTAGAAAATATTGCAGCTTCGCTATTGAAACCATATTACCAAGCTTATACAAATTTAGTGCGTAACACAGATTCTTCGATAACAGGCATAGACTATATTTTCGGAAATTTGCGGAGAGTTGACTGGAAAAATTCGTCAGAAGAAAATTATAGCAATTCCACAGACTGGAAAAACTTGACTTTTAAATATGCTATAGATTGCTTAGATCGGCAAGCAGTAAGAATAAATAATAGTGAATACGAGAATAGTTTTAAGGCAGATTTAATCACTCGGATATTTATTTGGATTATAGAAAATGGTAAAATCTCTTTTTCACAAGCTCAGTTAAATGCTGCTAAACAGGTTTTAATACCACTTTGGGAACAAAGTCGTTTTGAAATGCGCTATATCTATCCTAATCAATAAAACTACATAATCTGCTGTAAATTCAACACAAACCCAGGTAGTACATTTTCTCCTGATAAACTAGCAGGATTGTCTAATATCTCTATATCTTTACCTGGACGATAAATTTCTACTCGCTTGTTTTTCCGGTCAATTAACCAGCCTAATTGAGTGCCATTTTCGATATACTCCTGCATTTTCTCTTGCAATTCTTTCAAGGAATCAGTACGAGAACGCAACTCTACTACAAAATCAGGACAAATCGGGGCAAATTTTTCTTGTTGTTCTGGGGTTAAAGCATTCCAACGCTCAATTTTCACCCAAGAAGCATCAGGAGAACGTTCTGCACCATTAGGTAGGGTGAAACCAGTTGAAGAGTCAAAAACTTCGCCTAAACTACTCTCAGAGTTCCAAATATCTAATTGAGTGGTAATTTTAACATTACGTCTGCCAGTGTCACTACCTGTAGGTGGCATAATTAATATTTCCCCTGATGCTGTGCGCTCAAATCTATAATTACTATTTTTCTGACACATTTGGAAGAACTGTTCATCGCTCAAGTCAATTTTCAATTTGAGTGTAGAAGGGAAAGTGGTTGTCGTGGCGTTCATAGGCTATTCTGAGCATCTTACTTTCTAGTTTAGTGCTGTGTGGGTGCGATCGCTGTCAGGAGATGATAGAGAGCGATCGCACTTTACTTATTAAATAAATTTGTCTACCCATTCGGTGCAGCTTTACCGATATATATTTGCTTAGAACCCTTGGGAATGTTAATCCAACCAAGGTCTTGTAGGCGATAAACAAGATTAGATATGGTTACACCAAGTTCCTCTTGCATAGCATAAAGATGTTTCCAGTTAGTTAAATCACGTCCTTTCCGTGTAGCCTCTAGAATGTGTAAAGGCATTAACAGACAACTCGCAAAAAACTGAGCTTGCCATTCAATATTCTCTAACTGGCTATTCATATTTATCTGGCTAGTTTTAGCATCTACAGTGCGGCACAAAAAATATTTTGTGACATCTTCTAGTCCTAGATTTAATTCTAACTGTTCTGTAAGCCCATCCGCTTCATCTTGATTGACATGAAGTACCCAGTGTCCAATTTCATGGGCGATTGTAGATTGTTCAAATCCTCCACTTAGTTGTGGAATAGATTCATTAAGTACAATCTTTCTTTGCAATGGAAGAATCTTTGCTACTATAAGCCCCTGAGTATCAGGAGGTATACTTTGCCAGTCAATCATTATTGCCAAAGCATCAGCAGCACGACTAGCCTCAAAAGGCCACTTTGGAGGAAAATTCTCAACCTCCATAATTCTTAAAACTTCATTAGCTTTTAACTCAATTTGTTCTTTGCTATAAAATTGATATTTTCTGAAGATGTTCACTTTTTACTCCTCACCTTCTTTATTCATAACAAACACATTCTTTCTTAAAATTCTGCTGATTCTATTTTTCTAGGATAGATTTGCTTAGAACCTTCAGGAATATAAATCCAACCAAGGTCTTGCAAACGATTGATGAGATTGGATATTGTTACACCAAGATCATCTTGCATAGCATAAAGATGACGCCAGTTTGTTAAATCAGTTTCTCTCTTGGTAGACCTTTACCAGTTCTGCTTGAAGAAATTCAAAAATCAAGCTGCAATCCACAACTCATAAAGGCTGCGGAACAGATGCTAGAAGGCTTGCGTACTTTGGAAATGGCAACCGAGATTGGTGTATATACAGCAATCTACGAAATCCTAACCAAGTAAAACTTTTTTCTCTGCTAAATTCTGGGACTTGACATCAATGAGCCAAAATTGGCTACCATTTGCCAGCTACAACCTATGGTTGCAGTATTCTCCACTTATAGGAAAAGAACACTTACACTGCGACATGAAACGAGGTTTTACAAAAGCGCGATCGCGAGAACCTGCGGTTGCAGCAATCTTGACAAGTGATAGCACTCCTCAAAGAATTGGATTACTAGCACAAAGGGGGGTTTATGAATTTCATGAAAACTTCCCGATGTTACATCAAGAAGACGCTGTAGAACAAATGATAGAGATTCTGGAATTGCAAAAAGAGTCAGATTTGGTTCAGCAAAGAGTACTTCAGATACTGACAAACTACCAGCAAAATCCAATTCTTGCTGAGAAAAAAATTATTCAACTTAGCCGAGGTGATGAGGGTTTTCCAGAACCAATTTTGATTAAGCAGGGTAATCAATCTTTTAACTTCTTTGCTGCGATTGACTGCATTTTTGCCGAAGAAGATGATACTTTGCACATTTTAGATTTCAAAACTGGCCACTCTGATTTTGATCGGCGACAAGGGTATATTTATTTACTAGCTGCTAGTTACCGATACCCCCAGCAAAAAGCAGTAGCGTCTTTTTATAACTTAGAAAATGGTAACTGGTCAGAACCTATCAGCGCAACACCTAACACTCTTAAGGCTTTTCAGATAGAACTCGCTTTAATAGCTGAACGACATCAAGAAGATTTGAGACGCTACCGTAAAAATTTTGCTGATTTCAGTCAAATATTTCCCCAAAATCCAGGTGTAAGTTGTCGCTACTGTCCGTTTAACTCAATTTGTGAATTTACTATATCAGAGGTTTCTACATGACTGCTGGTGTGCTTCAATCCCCCCTAAAAACTAATGTATACCCAATATTTTTGTCGGAAATATTTTTACTAAATATTCCTCAACCTAACTTAATTTGCTTTCGACTGACTCCCCGAGTCGATACTAAAATAGGTAATCGCTTTAGTTGGCGGTTTAGTCAGAAATTCCCTGATATTATAGTCATTTTTTCAGATGGTAATTTTTGGGTTTTAGCTAAACCCGATCAACCAATGCCAAATTTAGATGAATGGCGAAAAGCTTTAACAGAAATTCAAGACGACTTGAAAAAAGATATTGGCGATCGCACTTACTCAATTCAGTGGGTAAGCCAACCACAAATAACAGCTTCTGCTTCTATATTGGCTCAATTAGCTGTAAGGGTCTTGAAAGTTAGACGACCTTTTTCATCTGATACTATTTGGTCTGAAAATAAGGTGGAAGTCAAACGTGAAGTAGATTTTTGGGCAGAAACAATAGAAATAAAAGATATTTTACATCCTGCGATCGCTTTTACAATTCACAGTTCTTTTGTTTTCAAAGGTGATTTAGCTGAGTTTTACGAAAATCATCCCTATCGACAAGATCCAAATAAGCTTTTGATTGGCTTAAAGGTTAGAGATATTGAAAAAAAAAGCTCTGCTACAATTGTGGCTCTTGCAGGAACTTTTGGAGAGCGTAGAGAAGAGCTTTTTCAAAAAGCGACTGGAGCTATTAGTAAACAAAAACTTGAACCGGAAGCAGCACCAGATGATCAACCTGTAGTTACTATTCAATTTGGTAAGGATAAACAACAATATCCATATCCAATGGCTGCTTTAATTCCCTGTGTTACAGAAGAAACCGCTGACTTATTTGAAGTAAAGTATAGTGATTTACGAAAGCAAACTAAAATTCCTTATCAAGAACGGCAAAATCGTTTAGCTTCATCCAAACAAGAAGCTACAAAAGCTTTAGCTATCTATGGTTTTCAATTAGCCGCTAAATGTATTAACAACGGGAAGTATCCAGAATTGTTCTTAGTACCTACCTTCAAACTTGAAGACACATTACTTCAATTTGGCAAGAATGTGACCCGAAAGCGAAATGAGGTTTTAAAGGGGCTATCTATAGGTGGCGTTTATTGCCGTCACAAAGATTATCAAGATACTTCCAGAAAAATTCGCATTGCAGTACTTAAAATAAGCGATTTTAAAGTTGATATATCTTTTCTTAAGCAACTTCGACAACGCTTAAAAGACTATGGCTTTGAAAGCCTTGAGATTGATGAGGATAGAAGAAAAGCCGTTTCAATCAATAGTTTAAGCAGTGCCGAAGCCAGAGCTAAAGTGGAGAAAGCCCTTGATGATTTAATAGCTATCCCTACTGATATTGTTTTGACCTTTTTACCACAGAGCGATCACCATGCTGATAATAGTGATGATGGGAGCTTATATACTTTTGTTTCTTCAAGGCTACTCCGACGTAGTAACCCTGAGATAGTAAGCCAAGTAATCTATGAGGATACTTTGAAAGATCCTAGCAATTATAAAAATATCCTCAATCAAGTAATAGTAGGAATTTTAGCAAAGTTAGGAAATTCGCCTTTTATTCTAGCTGAACCTTTAGGGATTGCTGATTATTTTATCGGCTTGGATATTTCCAGAAAACCCAAAAAGAAAACCGTCGGTAGCATAAATGTGTGTGCAAGTATTCGTTTGTACGGTAAACAAGGGGATTTTATTCGTTATAGGTTAGAAGATGTTTCAACAGAAGGTGAAGAAATTGATAAACAAACATTAGAAAGGTTTCTCCCATCTGCTGATATCAGCGAAAAAACTGTACTAATTTACCGTGACGGACGCTTTTGTGGTGATGAAGTTGAATATTTGCAGGAAAGAGCCAAAGCAATTAATTCTAAGTTTATTCTTGTAGAGTGTATTAAGTCTGGTATTCCCAGATTATATAACTATTATCAGTCAGTTGTGAAAGCACCCACACAAGGGTTAGCACTTCGTTTGTCCTCTCGTGAAGTGATTTTAGTAACTACTAAATTACCCTCTGAAAATATGGGCTTACCTTATCCTCTACGTTTGAAAGTACATGAGAAAGGACACCAAGCACCCATTGAGGATGTAATAGAAGCAACGCTGAAACTCACCTTGCTCCATCATGGAGCGCTGAAAGAGCCACGCTTACCCGTTCCACTGTATGGATCTGACCGTATAGCCTATAGGCGGTTACAAGGTATTGTCCCAAATTCGCTGAATGGCGATCGCCAATTTTGGTTGTAGAATTAACATCAACGCTTCAAAACCTGACTTTTTGCAAGAGCGATCGCAACATGAAGATACCAAAGAAGCCGTTATCAGTTTCTTTCGCTTAAGCGTGGCAAGGTTGCGATGTCTACGACGCGCTACGCCTACGCTCGTTTACTCATCCACGCTTAAGCAGCAACTAATCTAGCCCTCTATTTACGTACTAGGTTCAGCAGTTCTTTAGGAGAAGCCAGCAAGTCAATCGCTACAAAGAATATTTTGCCTTGGGGATCTAGCAAAAACCGCCATGCAATATTCATGCCCACACTGGCACCGAACCAAGGGGTTTGGACTTTGCCTGTAACTTTAACTTGGGTATAACCATCTTCCACAGGCTCAGATACGCCGCGCTCTGGGAGCATCTTCAATCCCTGGCATTCTTCACGCATATAAGCGCGAATTGCCTCCTGACCAACAATCGGTCTTTCAAAGGGAGGTTGCAAAGCACCTTCGGAAGTAAACAGAGAAACCGCAGCCTCAAAGTCATTGGCATTCATGTTGTTGATATAGCCAAGTACCGTAGGATTGTTGATGCCCTCAATGGTGACTTTAGTCCGAAACGCTAGTGCAGTAGGAGGAGCCACAGGTTGTGAGACTTTTTTGTAACTTCCGGGAGCATTCGGATCAAATCCCATATTGAGTACGGTATTGCGTAGGATGGTGATTTGTTGACCAGAATCAGCATTGCGGATGGCTTGCAACACATCAGCAGCTTTAGGAGAAAGCTTGTAACCTTCGGGGATCGGAGCAACGATTCCCTGGGCCATCCATTCTCCTAACTGATACCAGAAGCCCAGCTTGATATTCACGGTGAAGGATGCATAGGAACGGCAGAGGGGAGTATCAGCACGGTTAGCCAAATCGTACATGACTTGCGTTTGAGTCTCAAAAGGCATCTGCTTAATTTGTTCCATTAAACCTTGTGCGAGGATCATGTTGGCTGCCCCAGGGGCAGCAACCGTAATACTTCTACCCATCTCGGTATAGGCAAACCAAAGTAATGCTAGTTGATCTTCAGCATTGAGCTTAGAGAATGATTCGACGACAGTTGGAACAACATCAGCAATTAGGGTGCCGGGAAAAATACTTTGAGCCGACTGGATGGTAAAAGACATAGCAGAAATTCCAAAAAGAAAATTACAGTTCTACCGAAATGTGAAAAATCAAATGTGCAAAGCCAGATGAGAAATGCGTTTAAGTGTTAATAAAGGCACTCAGTAGTTTTGGCATCACTAAAAAGCCTGTTGTAGACATAGCTCTAATAAAGGCATGGTGATACTGTTGCCATTGAGTTTAGATACTTGGCAAAGCACATTGCAGGCTCAACTGCATAGTTATTTAGAAAGCCTTGATTAACAGTGATTTAACGCATTGATGCTGTTCTTGTATCTTTATGTAAAGAAACATAACAAGTTTGTTACAAATAAGCAATACCTTCTCAGTTATATATTGATAATTTCTGCTTATACAACTTATAAGTTTTACTGAGGTTAGATTTAACCCAATTGGTGCTTTTGTGTGAATTCACTTCCAAGAGCTTAGGCGTAGCCATCGTAGATATTAAATTTTCATAAAAAAGATGCTTCGCTATCGAGCATCACAGCCGACCATAGACATCGCCTAGTTCTCGCACAAATCCGAAATGCCCTACTCACCGAAACAGTGCTGAGTGCCCAGTTATGAGTGCCCAGTTATAAAGTAATAATTGCACTCAGCACAGAAGGGTCTGAAGAAAGAGCTTTTAAGCATGGAAGAAGAAATAAATATTTATTTCGAGATGCGTAGCGCATATTTAATGCGTCCTTAGTTCAATCCCCTAGATTTATCTATGGGGTTACTCACCACTCGGCACTCCTGAATGAGTACGGGTTTTACTACTTTTAGTTCTATGTCAAGTAGTTGTAAAAAATATTTACAATAGTTAACATTTGGTTATAATTAGCAAAAACAAAGAGTCAAAAATGGCAAGTAAAGGCTTTACGATTAACGAACGCGGTCAACTCAATAGATTTGCGATTGAACCCAAAGTTTATGTTGATGAAATTCCACAGATAGGATTCACCAAATATGCCGAAGAACTCAATGGTCGTTTGGCAATGATTGCTTTTGTTTCACTTATAGCTGTAGAAGTTCTCACCGGACACGGTTTGATTGGATGGCTAACCAGCCTTTAAAGAAGACATTATGAGATTTATGAATTTTCTTCACTTGACGAATAAAGCAATTTAGAGACAAACTTATTTATGAAAACTGATTTTGATTATCCCCAAAAAGATTTAATTGGCCCGGTTGTTTTTAGACCTAATTTAGTCCCGACTTCAACGCAAACAACGAATCGCCTCTAATAGACCTTTAGCTTTATTCAGCGTCTCTTCGTATTCTTTTTCTGGCTCAGAATCAGCCACCAAACCGGCACCGGCTTGTACGCTGACCGTATTATCATGCACTACCATTGTGCGAATTGCGATCGCAGTATTTAATTGTCCTTCAAAATCGTAATATCCATACACACCGGAATAAACACCGCGACGACTAGACTCTAACTCGTGGATAATTTCCATCGCCCTAATCTTGGGTGCGCCGCTTACCGTACCTGCTGGAAAGGAAGCTTTTAGTAAATCCCATGCTGTTTTACCAACTGCTAATTTACCCACAACATTGCTAACAATGTGCATTACATGGGAGTAGCGTTCAACCACCATTAATTCATCGACTTTAACACTACCGCTTTGACAAACACGCCCCAAATCATTCCGCCCTAAATCCACAAGCATCACGTGTTCGGCGATTTCCTTGGGGTCTTGGAGTAAATCTTCAGCGAAGGCTGCATCTTCCTTAGTGGTTTTACCCCGTGGACGCGTCCCAGCAATTGGCCGTACCGTCGCTGTTACTCCATCATCTGCATCGGTTTCGGCTTTCACCATCACTTCAGGACTAGAACCGATGATTTGCCAATTTTGGAAGTTAAAGTAAGCCATGTAAGGCGAAGGATTTATCTGACGTAGCGACCGATAAAGGGCAAAAGGGTCGCCTGTGTATGTTGTTGATAGTCGTTGGGAAATTACTACTTGAAAAATATCACCTGCTTTAATGTAATCTTTCGCCTTCTTAACGCTGGCACAAAAATCAGGGCGAGTAAAATTACTCCTATACTCCTCTGCTCCCTGCTCCCTGCTCCCCTGCGCCCCTGCTCCCCTGCTCCCTGGCGGATTCCATTCCAATCGAGTTTTTTGTGGCGATAAGGGTAGAGATAGCTTTTCGAGCATTTGGGTGACGCGATCGCTAGCTTGTTGATATGCTGCTTTGAAATCTACATTCGGGTCACGTAAATCAGCATAAGCGATCGCCCAAATTTTCCGCTTCACCTGGTCAAAAATCAACAAGTGGTCTACCTGCATCCACAATCCATCAGGGATATTCCGCTCATCTGGTGGATAAATAGGCACACGCGGCTCAATCCACTGAATTAATTCATAGCCCCAAAACCCAAACAAACCGCCAATTCCTGGCGGTAGCTGTGGTAATTTTACTGGGTGATAAGGTGCTAAACATTCGGCTAAAGCTGTAAAAGGGTCGCCAGTAAAAACCACCTGCGAACCATCGCGGTTTTTTTGAGTCGTGCGATCGCCCCTTGCTTCCAAAACCCACAGCGGATCGCAGCCCACTAAACTATAGCGTCCCAGTTTTTCTCCACCTTCTATCGATTCCAACAAAAAGCTATAAGGCTGACCCGCACAGACTTTATACCAAGCGGATACAGGCGTGTCTAAGTCTGCCACCCATTCTTGATATACCGGGACGAAGTTGCCTTGTAAAGCTAGCTGAGAAAATTCAAAGAAATCGGGGAATACCATAAATAGCTAAGGGATGGGGCATTGGGCATTGGGGAGGCAGTGCGCCCTTGCGGTTTCCCGACTTGTTCGCGCAGCGTCTCCCCTTCTCCCAAAGGGAGAGGCTAGCGCCAAGGGAGAAGCAACTGCCGTCATGGGGCATTGGGGATTAGGGATTAGGGATTAGGGATTGGGTATTAGAAGGATTTTCCAATACCCAGTCCCCAGTTCCCAGTCCCCAGTCCCCAGTCCCCAATGCCTAGTCCCTATACGTCGTGGGTAGCTTTACCACTGAACTTGAGTTGTGATGCATTGGGATTTTCCCCAATGCTGCGTGGGACATAACGCACTTTTTCACGACCTTCATTTACTTTTTCGGGGAAGACACCATCGGCTGGGTGAAGTAAGGTAGTTTCTCCGTTGGGTAAAATCCGGTAAACTTTGTAATCTGTGATTTTGAGTTTACGAAGTTGCTGACCGCCCAAAAAGATGCCATATTCTTTACGAGCTATATACAGCAGGTTTTCACCTTTCCACATAATAGCAGCACCACCTGTAGGCAATTCAAATACTTGCTCTTTCGGGCTAGTCCAAGTGATAGCGTACTTTTCTTCAACTACTGCTTTGTTTAGCAAGCCACCAGTGCTGCCAGCAAATAGCGGGATTTGTCCAGAGAGTGTTTCTGCCATAAAGATGATTCTCTCAACGTTTTTAGGGAATCCTAACACCGCAACCAGGATCATATTGCGATCGCGTCATAGACTGTAACAGTTTTTAGTCATTTGTCATTTGTCATTTGTTAAAAACTAATGCCCCATGCCCTTCAGGAGTGCTGAGTGCTGTTAGCGGAAGCGGGGCGTTTAGCCCGTGCTGAGTGGGGAATCTCACTTCTTGACTCTTTACTCAGCACTCGGAACTCGAAACTCGGAACTGTTTTGCCCAATGCCCAATGACTAATGACTAATGACAAAGGACTAATACCTATTTACTCTTGACTTTTGTCCGCTTTTCCTCTTGGCTACTTTTAACAATCGGGATGGTGAAGTGAAACTGACTACCCTGGTCTTTGCCAGTTGACTCTGCCCAAATTTGCCCACCCCAGCCATTAACAATTTGACGGCAAATTGCTAAACCAAGTCCAGTTCCGCTAGTGGTGCGGCGCAGCGCTCCCTCTTCTTGATAGAAGCGGTCAAAAACTATTTCTAAACGATTTGGTTCAATGCCGCGTCCAGTGTCAGCGACAGTCACCTCGACCATTTGACGGCTGTTGGAAATCGCTTTAATCGTGATTTCTCCTTGGGGTGGCGTAAATTTCAAAGCATTGTCCATGAGTTTTGCCAGTACCTCGACTAGCCAATCACCGTCAGCTCTGACCAGAGGTAGGTTTTCGGCAATTTGAGTCTTGATTTGGGGCGGCTTTTCTGTTGAGGAACGCGTGCGATTTCGGCTGAGTGCTAAATCCACACATTCTTGTAAGGTGAGAGATTCTGGATGCCATTCCACCCGACCGCTTTCCAAGTTGGAAAGTGTCAGAAAATCTTGTACCAGTTTTCGCATCCGTTCCGAGTCGGAAAGAGCGGTGTTGAGCATGACCTGCTGCAACTCCAAGGGCATATCCGGTTCGCTAGCGAGACTTTCGAGGCACACTTGAATTGTGGATAGGGGGGTACGCAGTTCGTGTCCGGTGATGGCTATCAGGTTGCTGCGGGTGCGATCTAGGGCTTCTAGCTGCTGGTTAAGTTCTTCTAGGTTAGCGTAAGCTTCCGCTTGGATGAGAGCTGCTCCTACTTGGGTAGCGATCGCTTCTACCAAATCCAATTCCCCAGGTTGGCACTCGTGCGGTGGCATTCGGCAGTAATGTAACTCCACAATCCCCAATAATCGCCCCTGATAGAATACTGGTTCCATCAGCCAAGAACGAATGGCAAACTTTTTGGCGATCGTGGAAAGTCCTGGCGATTTGGTAACGCGAGGGTCACTCAGCGTATCGCTGACACAAACACCTTCGCCTTGTTCTACGATGTCCCGAAATAGGGAATTTTTCTCTAACTCCCAGGTTTGCCCACAAACAGATAAAATACCGGGGGTCAAAAACTCGTGTTCAATTATCGCTCGGCTATCTGTGGCTTGAGCGCGGTAAATTAAACAGCGACAAGCTTTTAGGTGTTGCCCTAATTCTTGTGCCGCCACTTGGAGAACTTCGTGAGGATCGAGCGATCGCCGAATGGCAGTACTAATTGAGTTGACTAATCGTTCTTTTCGTGCTTGGGCAGCAATAGAACGGTAGGCTTTGTGCAATTTGTACTGACTAGCTTGTAAATAAGTTACTAAGCGCTGCACAAAGGGATCTGTATCAATGTCACAAGCATATTCGTTTACCTGTTCGGCTCCAGAATAGTTTCGTGGCTCCCCGATGCCAAACCTCTGACGTGCCTGTTGAATTTTACTTGCTAGTTCTGGTCTGTAAACCAAAACCCTATCTAACAGCAATTCGGCTGCTTTGAGGCTAACTCCCCTTTCCGATGTCCAAATTCCCTCAAATCTTCGGGCTGTATCTATATCCAGATTAGGGCTTAGTTCTGGTACTTGCTTGTTTTTGGCAAGAGAACCAAGGTTTTCTCGGCAAACCAGGCAAGTAGCATAATTGTCAGCAATCACTACCAAATGCCACTCTTGACTTAAGCCATCCGTTGGCTCAAAAGCCACTTTTTCGTAGTGTTCCGAACTGTTGGTAAAATCCGTTTCTGGAGCAGATAATACGTATATTTGATTGCTTCGTAAAGCAAGTCGCAGGTAGCGATGAGCTTCTTGGCGGTAGAATCGCTCTCGCTGGAAACTAGCAATTACAAGGGGTTGAGCTAAAGTCGCAGCCAAAACTTGATCTTCCATCGCGTGGGAGAGCGCCGTTAGTGAAGCCTTAAAATATAGCTGGGGCCGCAAGTAGGGGAGGGACTTTAGCAGATCACTCAGCACAAAAGTCGAAATGCTCATGAATTATTGTTAAACGCTCAACCTCGATCAGATTCACGTCACAGCTGCATTGTACAAATTCCAAGGGACTCTCAAGTTAAATAGACAGTTGCAATATGTAAAGAACGCTAAAAAGCGCTTTTCGCCAAAGCAATCGCAACACTTTGTTACCAACTAGGAGGAGTGCGTGCAGTTTCATTTACAAAATTTAACGAATTGCACTCCCCATCTTCAAGGTACTCGTACACTGTAGCTTTCATACTAGGGTGTTAAAGTAGCGATCGCTTCTTGAAATTTTTGCCAGATGAAACCACCAAAGGAATCATCTGTTGACTCACCAGAAGATTGTATTTCTTTGGAAGGTAGATTTGGACAGGTTTTATGATACTGCTGATCGCCAAAAGCTTGCTGCCACTCTTGCGGAGTTAAATTGCGACCTGCTGTGCGACAAGCGATACTGAGCAAGTCATTATTATCGAAATACACTCGCCACAGACGCGCATCACTACTACCACTGAGCAGCCAACGACTATCAGAGCTAAAGGCTAAATTCTCAACACCGCTATCATGTCCGCGTAGAACAATGGGTGCAGCAGTGCTGTCAGTGGGATTCCACAGGCGGATCGTATGGTCTTCACTGGAGGTTGCTAGCCATTGGCTATCAGGGCTGAATTCTACACCAAAAACACGCCCTCGATGTCCAGTCAGCAGATCCGGTTCTTTGGCAAGATTATTCATATCCTGTAACTGCACCTGATAATTCCAAGAACCAGCAGCCAACCACTGACCATCTGGACTGAAGGCAACTTGAGAAACGCGATCAACTGGATTAAACTTAATAATCTTTGGCTTTGCTGAGGGATTGCTAGCGGTGAGATCCCACAGTCTAGCTGTACCGTCCCAGCTTGCTGTTGCTACCCACTTACTATTAGGACTCAATGCTACATCTGAAACGACATCGCAGTGATCAGATAGAGAAATGGGATTGGGATTAGGATTCTTTTTGGTTAAATCCCAAACCAAAGTATTTCTGTCACTGCAACCCGCTATATTACCACCAGTAACCAACCGACGCTCATTTGGACTAAAAGCAAGCGATCGCACTCCATAGTTTTGCGTCTTTAGCACAAAGCTGGGCTCAGTTGGTAGACTGGGCTTTTTCATGTCCCATAATCGCACGGTTCCGTCGTAGCTGCCGGCGGCTAACCATCTACCACTAGAACTGAATGCCATACTCCAGAAACTTGGCCCTTCGAGGATATGTGGCTGTGCAGTAGGATTAGTCATATCCCACAACCGGACAGTCCCATCAGAGCCAGTTGAAGCTAACCATTGCCGATTGGGGCTGAAAGCTAAACTGTAGATATCAGATGTGTGTCCGGCTAGCGAGATAAGTGGACGCAGCAGATCAGTGGCGTTCCACAGTCGAATGATTTTGTCGCCGCCAGCAGATGCTATCCACTTGCCATCAGGGCTGATTGCATTTGCCCGTACTCCTACTCCATCTTTAATCCCCGATAAAACAATTGGGTCATTCAAAACGTTGGAAACTTTCCAAAGTCGGGCTTGAGTATCTTCGCTAGCAGTTGCTAACCATTGCCCCTCCGCGTCAAAAGTCAGGCTATTAACCCATCCTTCATGTCCTTGAAGAACGATAGGTGATATTAAGAGGTCAGTGATATTCCACAACCTAGCTGTTCCGTCTTGACTGGCTGTTGCTAGTCGCTTTCCATCAGGGCTGAAATTTACTCCAACAATAGCAGCGCTATGTCCCCGCAAAATAAAGCGACAAACCGAATAATCTGTGTCAGGCTCACAGTTTGGGGATTTGGGCTGCGAAGAATCTAAACTCCGGATATCCCACAACTTTAAGTCACCGCTACCTGTTGCTAACCAACGACTATCAGGGCTAAAGGCAATGGAATGAATCCACCCATTATTTATACCTATGATCGTGCCTGGGGTAGTAGCTAAGTTTTTAGAGGTTAAATCCCACACTTGCACAGAGTAGGATATACCAGCTGCCAAACGCTTTTCATCAGGACTAAAAGTCAGTCCCCGAATATTATTCTCAGAATATTCACTAGTCTTTAAGATTATGGGTGTGGCAGAGGAGCTAATAGCTGTCATATTCCATAACCGTACATTAATGCTATCTGCTCCAAGGTTATCTGCTTCACCTGTAGCCAACCATCGCCCAGAAGGACTGAAAACGATGTGCCCAATAGGAGTATTGTGTCCCTGTAGTATATATCTGGCAGCAGGCACTTGAGTTGTCAAATCCCAAAGTCTGATGCTGGTGTCTCCACCTCCTGTAGCCAGC
This sequence comes from Nostoc sp. ChiQUE01b, assembly GCF_034531255.1. Classification (NCBI taxonomy): domain Bacteria; kingdom Bacillati; phylum Cyanobacteriota; class Cyanophyceae; order Nostocales; family Nostocaceae; genus Nostoc; species Nostoc sp. ChiQUE01b. Next base: position 17,825 of record NZ_JAVRBM010000039.1, read on the forward strand.
CACTTACTATCAGGACTAAATGATAATGCGTTTATTGGATCGGGAATTCTCTGGTTTTTTGTATTTCCGTGTCCTTCCAGGATTAGTGATTTGGTGGCAAAGTTGGGTGCAGTGAGATTCCAAAGTTGAATCTTGGTATTTTTACCGATCGCCGCTAACCATTTTCCATCAGGGCTAATAGCAACAGTCTTTACTTCACCGACATTTCCTAGCAAAACAATGGCGGGTTTATCAGGATTCAGCTTATCCCAAAGCCGCACTTTTCCATCTTTACTTCCTGTCGCTAACCAGTTTCCTTTCGGGCTAAAGGCAACAGCAACTACTGGTTTCTCATGCCCAATCAACGGAGTACCACCAATTTCATCCAGCAATCGACGTAATAATGCAAAATTCTCTGTGGGAGGGAAGACACCCGTTTTCAAAGATTCAACAGCTAGAAGCAGACTGTGCTGAGGGGAAACATCGCGAAAAGCTAGAGCTTTTGATGACAAATCTATTGTAAGTGCTTCTTTCGTTTTTTGTTCAGCAATTAGGCGTTGTTGTGCTTCGGCTTTTTGGGCTGTTTCTGCCTGTTGTCGGCGCTGTTTGGCAACTTTGCTAGCTGCTACTGCAATTAGGCGTTGTTGTGCTTCGGCTTTTTGGGCTGTTTCTGCCTGTTGACGGCGTTGTTCGGCAATTTTTTTGGCATCTACTGCAATCTGGCGTTGTTGTACTATCTCCTGCAAAGCCAACAGAGTTTTCTGACTTTCCTCCTTTGCTCTTACAGCATAATCTCTAGCTGTTTTGGCGTGTTTTAATGCTATTCGGCGTTGTTCGTTTGCATCTCGCCGTTGCTGTTCTGCAAAATCTGCCTGCTTTTCAGCATTCTTAGCGCTCTGCTCCGCTTTCTGACGTTGAACTTCCGCTTTTTGACGTTGTGAATTAGCTTCTTGGCGTTGAACTTCTGCATAAGTTGCGATCGCCGCCATAGCAATTGAAAAGACAAATAAGCTTGTAATCAGAGGCATCGCGGGTTTCAACCGTTGCCACAAGCTTTTAGGTAAATGTTTCTGAATCCAGCGTAAATTGAAAGCCTCACGATAAATTCGGTTCCTTACTAGTAACAGTGCGTTTTCTCGTCGCACAACTCCAGATAGCTTCAGGTGAGACTTGACGAGTGACTGTTCTTCATCAGTTACGAGAGATTTGCTTCGGTAGATTTGAAGATAAGTGTTGAGTACTTCTTGTTCCAACGGATGTGGTGCCCGTTTGGTCAGCATATCTCGCACGAATTGTAAGTTATTGTCTTGTTCGCTAGCTGTGCCCAAGAACTCGCTACCAACAACGCGATCAACTTCGGCTTCCGACCAGTTTGCTTGATGGCGATCGGCGATTATCCGACAAAGACGCTGACTTAAATACGGATGTCCGCCTGTCCATTTCAAAACCCATCGCAACACATTTTGTCCAGTCTCAATGGGTAATCCCAAACCTGCTGCTAGGGGTTGCGCTTCCTCGAAGGTAAAATCTGTCAAATCTACCCGTTGTCCAATATTGAAGGGTGTACGCTTCGGATCGCGGATTAAATCGCCTGGTGTTGCTACACCAATCAAAACAAAAGAAAGACGACGGAATTCGGGATTTGTGGCACGGGCAACCTGAAAATAACGAATTGTTGCGTAAAAATCATCAGTGAAATTTAGGCTGAGGGTAGTATCAATTTCATCAACAAAAATTACTACACAATCATTGATTTCTGTCAATAGTACTTCTACAAAAAATTTTGTCAGCCGTTGTGTGACTCCAAGGTGATAATGTGTTTGCCACCACTGCTCTAGATTAGTTGTCAGCATCAACTGATCAGCGATAACAGTGAGTAATCCTTTATACCATTGTTCCGCAGTTAAATTAACACCCAATTCACCACTGATATCGATAATCACACATTGCACGCCTTCCTCTATCAGTTGTTCTGCCGTCCGGATCATCAGACTAGACTTTCCCAACTGGCGAGGAGTCAGGACATAGGCAAAGGTAGCAGCACGACACAGTGCTAGTAGTTCTGCATCTGCCTGTCGGGGAATATACAACCCCTGTTCATTTGCCTGGACAGTACCGCCAACGGTGTAAATGGTGGGTTCAGCCATACAAATGCTCCCGGAAGTAGTCGGCATAAAGTTGACAGCGCGGCACAACTATGTGACCTTCACGCCGGACTAAACCAGCTGCACTCAATAATCGGGCAATTCGCTCATCTGGACAGGTATTGTTACGAATTGCTTGCAGAAATCCTTGTACTAGGTCTTTTTTTTCGTAGATGCGGAATAGATGATAACGCAGGTGATCGCCAAAGGGGCCGCGATCGCTAATTGCTTGAGCAAACAATTCCTCTACTGAAATCTGCTGACTCGCAACTAGATAAAGCGATCGCCGCACTAAATAAGGATGACCATGCAATAATGCCATCAGTTGGCTTGCTTGCAACCGCGTCAATGGTGAACTATGCCTTTGATTGAGGTCGGCAACTTGTTCTGGTGTAAAATCGTCAAGTAGGAGAACTTCGCCGACATTGAAGGGCGATTGATTCAGGTTGGCAATCAGATGATAGGGTTCGGTAGCAGTCACCAGCGCCAGATCAAATTGTTTCCAAATCCGCTTCGTCGGTAAAGCGCGGTTATTGTGCCAACTGCGTAACATCCCAAAAAAGTCGGAACGAAACTCAGCATCAAACATCCGATCCACTTCATCCATTGCTAGCACCAAGGAACCACCAACTTCTTTGAGGAGATAGGATTCCATATAGCGGGTGCAACGCTGATTGTTACCTGCACCTTGCTGCCAGAATTCTTCAGTTCGATTAGGTATTCCCAGTTGTTCGGTTAAAACTGTACAAAACTGCTGATAAAAAATGTCTGCATTGGTGAGGGTATTTTGGTCAAATAATTGAAAATCCAGGAACGCCACCTGCTTGTTGACTTTCATCGCCGCATCAATCACCCGGATCAACAGCGAACTTTTGCCCATCTGCCGTGGGCCTTTGATTGTTAAAGTGACTCCTCGTCGTCCGATTGTGGCGATCGCGATCGCATCCTGGGGACGCTCAATGTAAAATTGAGACTCTGAGTCCATTGTCCCCTCTGGCATCTCCAGAGGTACTGGTTGAGCAAAGGGAGATGGACGCGGTAAAGATGGTTGTGGCGAAATTTGCAGCAAGTCGGCTTTGGATTGTTCTGTACTGATGGAAAGAGTATCACCTGCGATCGCCCGTTTTAACTCTTCAATTAAATTGGGCATATCTTCATCTTCCTGCCACAATGCCCAGTTGATGCCGTTGAGATAAACACTCAATGGATATTGAAACGGTTCTTGATAGTCCAGACGCACTGGCAAAATTAGGGGATGTCCTCCCTGTTCTTTTGCCAAACTGTATGCTGTGGCAATCTCGGCTTCCACCATCTCACTATGAACAGCTCGTTCGGAGAGAAAAACAATCAAAAAATCTGCTCGACGCAATTCAGCTTCAATCCTTTCTGCCCAAGGCGTACCCACCAGCATCGCTTGATCGATAAACACTTGATGTTGTTGACTAAGTGATTGAAAGACTTGTAGCGCTACTGTTTCATCAGGTTCGGCGTTGCGTTTGTAGCTGATGAAAATGCGACTTTGGGGCGTTGTCAGCACTTTTTCCCCGGATGAAGCTCGTTTTTTGAGTATTGGTGTTGCTGACTCCGGAATACTTTCTAATTCCATCGCAATACAGCCTGACTCAAAGGCATCTTCTAGCGATCGCCCAGCACCTAATCCATCATAAAACCCAACGGCAAATTTAATTGCGGCGTCATCCCCAATTGCCTGATTCATCCCAACTACATAATCAATGTGTTGACAAATTGCTTCTGCTTGCACCTCGCTATAGCAAGCGTTTAATAATACACACTCAACTTTATTTTGGAAAAGCTTGAACAACCGCGCCAAAGATTGAGCGCTAACTAGTTGCATCTTTCCCGCGCCGTCTTCTAAAATTAATCCTTGAGTACCCGCCCCATGTCCCGAAAAATGGACAATTTGTGGCTCATAGTCCAACAAAGCCCGTCGCAAATCGTCAGGGCGTACCGCCCACCGGGAGATAATTTCAAACTGATCTCGCTTGCGTGCCCGTTCTAAGCCTGCTTGAATTTCTCGTACTTCTTCATTTAGGCGTAAATTATCCGTGTCTTTGGGATTAGCTGTGAGAATCAGAATCTTTTTCACAGGGCTATACTCAGGGTATGATGATGTACAGAGGATATATTTTACATCTCCCATACGGGGAGGAAATTGATCTATTTTCCCATAATTAGTTAATTAAATATCATAAATTTGTCTTATCAAAGACCAAAGATATTCAAGACAAAATCGTATAATCACTTAGGGAACAAATGCTGTCTTTACCCAACCAAAACTAGGAATTTCGCGTTTTTGCTGAGTAGACTTATGCCTTGTATATTGAAAAAGTTCAACAACTAAGGAATTATCTCAAAATTCTCAGTTTTCAGTATTGAGTTTAGACTTATACAATATAAATTTATCAATATTTACTTATATGGATTTGAGGGCTGCTATTTTATCAGCAGTACGTAAGAATTATTTTGGCTAGAATGGCTCAAACAAGTTTTAGAAAGAGTCTTTTTTCTGCAAGTTGTGAGGATTAAAGACCTCTACTTCAAATACCACAAAAATATAGACCTGTACACGGAATTTTGGCTAATGACACCGGATACGCTAATCACCCCAGAAAAAATTTTTCTGGATGGAAAAACTTTTATTCCTGCCGAACAATTACCGATCCCGGAGTGGCCTTGTGTTGTGGCTGAAAGATCGCAACCGACACTGACGGTTAAAGATGATGATTTATTTTTTGTGACAGATACTATCGGGAATATTTCTGGCTGTTCCCTCAACGATGGCAATCCCAGTATGGGACTGTTTTGTTGTGATACGAGATTTCTGAATCGCTTGGAGTTACAAATTGAAGGGCGATCGCCTGTACTCCTCAGTAGTACTGCCGAAAAAGGGTTTTCACTCTCAGTTTTGTGTACTACCCCCAGAATCGACGATCGTCTGAAAGCCGAGACTATCGGAATTCGCCGAGAAATTGTGCTGAATGGAGCATTATTTGAAGAAATAGAAGTATCTAACTACAGCACAACCACTGTCAATTTTGAACTAACCATCAGCTTTGATGCGGATTTTGTTGATTTATTTGAAGTCCGGGGCTATGACAGAGAAAAACGAGGTCGGCTTTTACGCCTAGTAGAACCGACGACTGAGGAAGGAACATCTTCTCACATTGATGGTGTTGCACCAGTGTCTAAAGAGCCATCTGCCTATAGAGAAGAATCTTTAACACTTGCCTATCAAGGTTTGGATGGCTCGGTGATGGAATCCCGGATTCTATTCCAGCATCGGCAACCAGACTATTTCAAGGGTTACACTGCGGTTTGGCAGCTTGAGCTGGCTTCTCACGAAACTCAAAAACTGGGCTACCGAGTGAATATGTTGAGAAACAACCAGTCCAGTTCAACCGTGAGCGCCGCCACCACATTAGGACAGGCAAAAGCTGCTGAGTGGATGGAGGAACAACACTGGGTACAACAAATTACCCGCATTAGCTCAGATAAAAGTACCTTCAATCGAGTGATTGAGCGGGCTGAACAAGATATGTATTTGTTGCGCCAGTCTTTTGGTAAGCATAAGACTGTTTCCGCTGGAGTACCTTGGTTTTCAACATTATTTGGGCGAGATTCGCTGATTACAGCTTCTCAAAGCCTGATGTTAAACTCGCAAATAGCTAAGGAAACCCTGGTATTACTGGCGACATACCAAGGTAAAATAGACGACGAATGGCGCGAAGAAGAACCGGGTAAGATTTTGCACGAGTTACGTTTGGGAGAAATGGCTCGTTGTCAAGAAATTCCCCATACACCTTACTACGGTACAGTTGATGCTACTCCCTTGTGGCTGATGCTCTATGCCGAACATTATGCTTGGACTTACGATCAAGAACTCTTAGAGCAACTTTGGCCCAATGCTCTAGCTGCAATGGAGTGGATCGATCGCAATACCAAACAAAACAGTTACCTCAGCTACTTCCGTAAATCCAAACGTGGTCTTGTTAACCAAGGTTGGAAAGATTCTGGCGACTGTATCGTAGACCACAAGGGAGAATTAGCCAACGGGCCAATTGCCCTCTGTGAGGTGCAAGCTTACGTCTATGCTGCAAAAATACGCCTAGCAGAAATAGCTAGGATGAAGAAGCGGCTTGATTTGGCAGATCGTTGGCAAGAGGAGGCCAGAAATCTTAAGGTTCGTTTTAATCGAGATTTTTGGGTGGAAAATCAAGATTTCTGCGCCCTGGCTTTGGATGGAGAAGGCAAGCCAGTAGACAGTATTACCTCAAATCCTGGTCATTGTCTGCATTTGGGACTGTTCACAGACGAAAAAGCTCATAGTGTAGCAGAACGGTTGCGGGCGCCAGATATGTTTAATGGTTGGGGCATTCGGACTCTAAGTAGTTTGTCACCTGCTTATAATCCGATGGGTTATCACATTGGTTCAGTTTGGCCCCATGATAACGCTCTGATTGCAATGGGATTGCGATCGCTCGGTCTTATCGATCAAGCCCTAGAAATATTCCAAGGTTTATTCGACATGACTCAGCAGCAACCCTATCAACGTCCTCCAGAACTTTTCTGCGGCTACGAACGGAACGGTGATAATGCCCCTGTGCAGTATCCGGTTGCTTGCACTCCCCAAGCTTGGGCTACGGGTAGTATTTTCCAACTACTGCAAATGATGGTCAACTTGGTGCCTGATGCTCAAAATAACTGCTTGCGAATCATCGACCCCGCTTTGCCAGAATCGATTAATCGCCTATCATTTCATAATTTGCGAGTCGGCCCCACCATCCTCGATTTGGAATTTGAGCGTTCTGGGACTACGACTGCTTGTCGCGTTGCGAAAAAACGGGGCAATCTGCGGGTAGTTATTGAAGCATAGGAAGGGAGTAGGGAGTAGGGAATTTACTACTCCCTATTTTAGGCTGATATGCTTGGTGCGTAGGCATAGCCCGTCGTAGACATCGCTCAGTGCCATCCACTCCAACCAACGCAGTGTTAGCCTGTTTCATCGCCAGTGTGTAGAGTTTTCAAGAGTTGCTCTGTAAGCTCTATCAATTCATATATAGAATTTTGCGTAATTGGTGTAGTTTTAAAGCCATGAGCAATAGAATTACGTAATGGCAATGCATTCATTAGTACCTGATACTCAGATTTGGAAATTACACCTTCAGTTGCTAATTGCTTTACTAAGTAGTGTGGATCAAATCTTTCTAAACTTAGCTCTTCCTTTTGGGCAATAAGTCTCAAAGTTGCTTCTAGCAAAGACCAGGAATATAGGATAGCTGATTCTGGATGTTGCATTGTAAGTTGCCTTGCTACTTGCAACTCTGATTTTATTTCATGTTCTTGAAGAGAAGCCTCAGCTTTGAAAGAATACGTTGTATCCTCCGGGTTGGTCATTACTAATTCAAATCTCCAACCAGGATGTTTTTCTACCGCTTGAGCTAAATTACGCAAGTATTGATTAGAAGGAGAGCTAAGTGAGGAACGTGACTTGACTTCAATAACTACATTTTCTTCTCCCCGACGTACTATCATGTCAGGGCGATAGTGATTAAGGAAGTCAGGCAGGTCTTCTGGATTTGGATGAAAAAAAACTTCATAACCTTTTTCACGATACTCCTCTCCTAATTTCAGCAATCGCTCTCTTTCTAAGTTTGCGGTTGGAGTTTCCATCAAATAATTACCTCCTGGTTAGGAGCATCAATTACAACAATATGTAAGAACTCATTGCCACGGGCAAAACCTTCCGCCAATGTCGAGGTCATGTTTTCTATTCTAAAGTTACCTGACAAATTCCTCTTTCTAACTAGGAGATCGCTTACTTGATTATCATCGACGTAGGCTAATCCTTTCCTTTAATTGCATCTTGAATAGGCTTCACTATATTGTCTATATCTATTTGAACAAAATCATAGAAATAGGTTATTTGGAGCATAACCAACCCAGTAGCTGTTTTTTGTTCCGAAGACCAGTATTTTTCAGCCTCTTGTCGTACTGTCTTTTTCCAATCTTGAAGCCGATTACCCTTACCACGCTTACGAGCCTGTTGTGATACTGGTCGCCCATTTACTATGAACTCAAATCTGGTCAATGCACTTCTAAATAATAGATTACAGGTTATTCTATGCTAGTAACCTGCAACACAATCAAATAATTGCCGCTACTCATTGCCGTTACTAACTGTTGCTGTGTTGCCCAGTAGCTTCGCTGAGTGCTTCACGAATCATCTCATCACTCACACCGCTGGGGGAGCAAGCGCAATACTCTGCGACAAGCGTTGCGGAACATGGGTATGAACGCGAGTGCGTCTCGTTCGTTGGCGCAGCCTCTCCAAGAGTTGAGAAGCCCCGCCCATAAGAGGGCGCTCTCTTATGGGCAAAGTACAAGCTCCGTTTCAGTCTCTCTCCCCTGCTCCCCGCTCCCCTGCCTCTTTTGACACCAAACGTATTGAGATATTAAATAATTTTCTATTTGGGTTCAAAATTATTAATGAGATTTACTTTCATTAATTTAGATTTTAGTGTAGACTCGTTTTGGAAGACTATTGAGAAACTTAATCAATAATTTAGAGGGTAAAATGACAATTTCCACAAGTCCTCTGTCGGTGGAGCAAGACCTTGCCGACTCGCCTTGGTGGGCTGGTAATGCAAGGCTCACCAGCTTATCGGGGAAACTACTAGGCGCTCACGTAGCTCATTCTGGTCTGATCGTTTTTTGGGCAGGAGCTATGACTCTATTTGAGCTAGCCCACTTTAATCCAGCAGAACCGATGTACTCGCAAGGCTTAATTTTGCTACCTCATCTAGCTACTGAAGGTTGGGGTGTTGGTGCAAATGGTGCAGTCGTGGATACTTATCCCTACTTTGTAATTGGAGCTTTGCATCTAATTTCCTCAGCCTTTTTGGGTTTTGGAGGAATCTTTCATTCCCTGCGTGGCCCCGAAAAATTGGAAGGTAGAGTTCCTTTCTTTGGCTACGACTGGTCAGACACGGGTAAAATGACCACAATCCTTGGTATACATCTGGTTTTACTAGGCTGTGGTGCATTCTTGTTAGTCGCTAAAGCAATGTACTTTGGTGGTTTGTACGACCCAAATGTTGAAAATGTGCGGGTAATTACAAATCCGACATTAAACCCAGCCGTCATTTTTGGTTATCTGTTTGGCGCAATTAGTAAATTTTGGATTGCTGGCGTTGACAACCTAGAAGACGTGGTTGGCGGACATATTTGGGTTGGTGCGATATTGATTATTGGTGGACTTTTCCACATAGCAACTAAGCCCTTTACCTGGACGCATCCACTATTTGTTTGGTCTGGAGAAGCTTATCTCTCATACAGTCTGGGCGCTTTGGCACTGATGGGTTTTATTGCAACTCTGTTTGTATCGGTAAACACCACTGTTTATCCTGAAGTTTTTTATGGGCCGGCGCTTGTAGTTAGACAGAATATCGTGCCGTACTTTTCATCACCTGACTCTGACCTTGTAACTGCTCGGACTTGGTTAGCTAATGCCCATTTTTGGTTAGCTTTCTTCTTTCTCCAAGGTCATATCTGGCACGCCTTGCGGGCGCGTGGGTTCGATTTTCGCAAAGGTAGGGTGAGTCAGGAGGCGGTAATTCCGCAACCAATTAGCTAAATTCAATTTAATGCAATCAATTTGCAATTGTCTAGAAGTACAAGCACAACAATATTGCTAAATATTCTCAAGGAGTTTTGGAAATGACAGCAGTAATTGAAGATAGCCCATATAAGCAACAGATACCTGATGTTGGTTGGTGGGCAGGTAACTTTCGTCTCACTAATTTATCGGGAAAATTACTAGGCGCTCATGTTGCCCATTCTGCATTGATTTTGTTATGGGCTGGAGGGATGACGCTGTTTGAATTGTCGCGCTTCAACCCTAATGAGCCAATGTATGAGCAAGGCTTAATTTTGCTACCTCATCTAGCGACTCTCGGTTTGGGTGTCGGTACTGGTGGGCAAGTTATTAGCACCTATCCCTACTTTGTAATCAGCGTCTTACATCTGATACCTTCAGTGATTCTGGCAGCCGGTGGTATTTATCACTCTCTGCTGGGGCCAGAGGTATTACAAGATAATCCCACTTGGGCTGGATTTTTTGGCTATGACTGGAAAGATAAGGACAAGATGACAACCATCTTGGGCATTCACCTAACGCTTTTAGGTTTGGGTGCTTTGGCTTTAGTTGCTAAGGCGGTGTTTTGGGGTGGACTGTTTGATCCTTGGGCTGCTGGCGGTGGAGATGTCAGGATAATCAATCATCCGACACTTAACCCATTGCGCATCTTTGGCTACCTATTTGGGGCTTGGGGGTCAGAGGGATTGGCTGCTGTTGATAACTTGGAAGATGTTGTTGGCGGTCACATCTGGGTTGGTTTGATGTTAATTGGCGGTGGTATTTTCCACATCTTGACTAAGCCATTTGCTTGGGCACGCCGAGTTTTGATTTACTCAGGGGAAGCGTATTTATCTTACAGCATTGGTGCTGTAGCATACATGGGCTTTTTAGCAGCATACTTTGCATCAGTTAATAACACCGTCTATCCCGAAGTTTTTTATGGCCCAATTAAAGCTATAGAAACTTCTGCTGGTATAGTTTCTGCTCGTGGTTGGTTGGTAACTTTCCATTTTGTCCTAGCGCTGATATTTCTGTTAGGTCACATTTGGCACGCTCTCCGCGCTCGTGCGATCGCAGGCGGGTTTGATTTTCAAAATGGTGATATGGTTCAGCCTCCACGTGTAGAGCGCCAAACGAGTAATCAAGTAACCGTAGTCAATTCTTCCGATCTGACGCTGAAGTTTCTGAAATACTTGCCACTTTACCGCCCTGGTATATCTGCTTTGTGGCGGGGATTAGAAATTGGCATGGCTCATGGTTACTGGCTAGTTGGCCCCTTTGCGACATTAGGTTCATTAGGTTTATTACGCAATTCTAATCTGGGCAGCTTGGTTGGTTTACTAGCCACAGGTAGTTTGATTATCATCCTGACAATTGGTTTTTCGCTTTATGGCACTACTAGCTACGAAAGACAGCAAGAAATCTATTCACGACCGGTTTCGGTTGCAACAGTTGCCAAAGTGCCACAGAGCATCAATACTGTCGCCGAATGGAGTCAATTTACCGAGGGCTTTTTGATTGGTGGAATTGGTGGAGCAATCTTCGCTTATCTGCTGTTGACTAGTATTGCTTTATTCGGTGCGATCGCAATTAACTCGATTTAATCATCTAGTGATTTAGTACCCATGATGTAAAGACGTAGCATTCTACGTCTTTACAATAAAGTATCTTAGAGCAAGACTTAGATTGCTCGCTCTCGCCTCACTCCTTGTTTAAACGGCTACACGTGCCGATCTATCCTGTAACTTTACCTTTAAGAACGCCAGGTTCTGCAAGGAAGGCGAGGCGATCGCTATTGGAAATCTGAGCTAAGTTCTTCCTTGATGTGTTGGCGTTTACAGATTAAGTTTGGCATTCTTGGCACTCATTGCCTCAAATTAATAATTAGATTGCTTAGGCAATGACATATTGATTCATGTCTACCTACTGACTTAGTTAATTTAGTTTCACTCAACACCAGCTAAATAATATTTCCTGCCTGCGGTTAAAAGCAGTTGACTGCGGGCACTTTATTTCTAATCTTTAGGAGGATAACTTATGCTGGCTACAATTTTTTGTGCTTCATTTGCTTGCGCCACTTTGATTTTTTTTATTTTGAGTATCTGGTTTACCTTAAAACAAGGAATAAATTATTTAAAAAAGCTACATCAAATTCCTTGTCATGCTTGTGAATATTTCACTAACGACTATCGCCTTAAGTGTACTGTACATCCAATTAAAGCTTGCTCTGAGGAAGCGTTCGGCTGTCTGGACTTTGAACCTAAAACTTCTTTGTGTAATGCTTGTCAAAAGGGTCGACAAAAGCTTTGTTAAAATTTTCCAATTAGATAATTTCTAATCCGTAATACTCTAAATACTTATGAACCAACAATCTGATTTGCTATCCGAACTATGTGATTTTCTATATCCTCGTAGTCCATATTATGGGCAATTTAAACCAGAGTATCTAGTATTTAACGCTAATCTTCAAGATTTTTCTCAACGGGTAAACTACATTTGCAGCCTCCAAACGAGTGGTAAACTTTCCCCAGAAGAGGCTTACAAACAAATTCACATTCTCTGGAGACAGTTGAAAAATGCCAAAAAAGAATTGAAAATTCGTTAAATAGAAACAGTATTACCCTTAAGTCGCTCAAGATTATCTCTGAGTCTTTGTTTCGATCTAAGAGGGTGTAAACTGATGATACAAGCGTAAATTTACTTCACGGCGACGACCAATGGGTTGTGAAGAAAGGAAGCAAAGGCTCTATAATTACCCATTCTGCATCATTTACATCACTTGGATAAGCTTTGCGTGTCATTGTTTAGACCACTACTCTATTGCTTCAAAATCAATTTTCATTTCTAGCGATCGCCTTACGCCTTACTTTTATCTCTTTACATTTCTTTAGAGACAGCCTTTTAAGGATGTAAAAATAACAATAATTTACACCCAAACTACTAACAGACGCGATTAATCGCGTCTCTACTCCTGACTTTTATTTGTTATGCTTCTTCGGAATTTTCTCTTTTATGTCCTGGGGATGCTTCGTAAAGTGCATCAAGATGTTGACGCGCATCTTCAACGTTAATTGAACGCATTACCAAAAGTGGCTCTTTAATTAAGTTTCCAGCGCTATCTAATAACTCTGGATGGGGTACAAACTGTTTTTTTGACGAATAATAACCATAGTTGCCTTGATTATTTATTGGCGAGGAATTCGTCGGGTAAGTTCGCTCGCGATCGAAACTGAACATAATCAGGTTACGAATTAAGTTGCCAACAGCTATAAATGCAAGGATTGTAAAAGCAAGAATGTAAAGCAGATGTAACATTGGATTTTCCTCCAGAACAGCAATTTTTAAAACTTTATTTTGTAACGCTTTGTTTCGCCGATACCGTGACTCACAGTTAAGACGAATATTCTACGCGCTTTTCATGCGCTTACATTTATATGGAGCTATTTGTCAACCGTTATTCCACTTACGGTAGCATAGGATACATTCTTTTGGTCATCCAGATAATGTTAAGAAATTGTTAAGAATTTTCTACTATCTTTTTAACGACTGATTTACCATCTTGCATAGACGCTTCCTTGGTAATTCAAGAGACATCACTAAATAGTCTGCCGAAATTTGACGCTTAGACTTCACGTCCTTGACGAAAGCGCATTGCGACATTCCAGCATTCTGTTACTAGTTCATGCCAAGGCATTAACGTTGCCATATCAATTCCGACTTGTTTATCAGTTGCATTGAATAGCATCTTCGCCGTATTTAATTCATCCTGCGCTTGCTTAACCCGCAAGAGCAAGTCAGATTGCTCTTGGTGACTCATAAATGATAGTTCCTCAGTTTCGAGTAAATGGCGCGATCGCATAAACCAATGCTGAAAATCTTCCAGCAGCGGATCTAAAACCGTTTTCAGCAACTCAGTCCCTGGTAAATTTGAGTCTGACATAAATAAAAGGAATATTTCAAACTTGCTTACTAATATTAACGTTATTTACGTTTCTTAATACTTTTTTGGTTTCTCTCATAATTTTTTGATATTAAATTTTGTAACAAAGGGCACATAATTTATTATATAGTCTTGATATCTGGTTTGTACAGTGCCTTTGGACAGGCATCTATAGGTATATATGACATCAAGTTGCAATTGATCAGATAATTTAGCGATCGCGGGCAATCCTGAATTTGACACTCAGGTAACAAATCAAAAATTTATCTTTATCTCTGATTGAAGAAGAATTCAGGAGTCAAAATTCAGGACTCAGAATCAAACGCTACGCAAAGTCATTAGTTATTAGTCCAAGAGAAAGCACGCCCACTCTTTAACATAGTTTGAATTAATCTGATGAAAGATAAAGTTTTTCTGCCCAGCGTCAGCCCCTTCCCTACGGGACGCTGCGCGAACGGTGAAGTTAAAAGGAGCCAATGCGTTGGGCGGCTCTGCCGACTTGTTCGCGTAGCGTCTCCGACAGGAGAAGCAATTGGCGTTCAAAAGTCAAAAGTCAAAGCAAGTTTAAGTGAGCTTTGTCGAACTACTTATGGCATTGCAAGGGACGGGGTATGCACCAATGACAAATGACCAATGACTAGTTAATCAAAGTCGTTATAGTTGAATAAGCCTATAGATTTAGATAAATCAACTTTTGTAATCACTTCGCCAACGGTTCAGCAGCCAATGTCGCCAAATTCATCAAATCAGTCACCACAGTCAGAACAAGTTGAAAAAATTTATTTACCGCGTACCAGCGAATCGGAGAACTTAAAAAAGATTCGCCACACTGCTTCCCATGTAATGGCAATGGCAGTACAAAAGCTGTTTCCCAAGGCACAAGTTACAATCGGCCCTTGGATTGAGAACGGTTTTTACTATGACTTCGACAATCCAGAACCATTTAGCGAAAACGATCTTAAAGCCATCAAAAAAGAGATGGCGAAGATTATCAATCGCAAGTTGGCGGTTATTCGAGAAGAAGTCAGCCGCGAAGAAGCCGAACGCCGGATTCAGGAAATTAAGGAACCTTACAAGCTAGAAATTCTGGCAGATATCAAAAACGAACCAATTACGATTTACCACCTGGGGAATGAATGGTGGGATTTGTGTGCGGGGCCTCACCTGGAAAATCTCAGTGAATTAAACCCGAAAGCAATTGAACTAGAAAGCGTTGCTGGCGCTTATTGGCGTGGGGATGAAACTAAAGCTCAATTACAACGCATCTACGCCACTGCTTGGGAAAGTCCAGAACAACTGGCTGAATATAAGCGACGCAAAGAAGAAGCGCTACGGCGAGATCACCGGAAACTGGGTAAGGAACTGGGATTATTTATATTTTCTGAGCAAGTGGGGCCGGGTTTACCTTTATGGACGCCCAAAGGCACTCTGTTAAGGAGTACTTTGGAAGACTTCCTCAAGCAAGAACAGATCAAACGTGGCTACCAGCAGGTTGTCACCCCTCACATTGGTAGAGTGGATTTATTTAAAACCTCTGGACACTGGCAGAAATATAAAGACGACCTGTTCCCGATGATGGCAGAAAATGAGGAAGCTGCTGCACAGGAACAAGGCTTTGTTCTCAAAGCCATGAATTGCCCTTTTCATATCCAAATATATAAGAGTGAGTTGCGCTCTTATCGGGAACTACCGATCCGACTTGCGGAATTTGGTACTGTTTACCGCTACGAACAATCAGGAGAACTCGGCGGTTTAACACGGGTGCGGGGTTTCACTCAAGATGATGCCCACATATTTGTCACCCCAGAACAGTTAGACAGCGAATTCCTCAAGGTGGTTGATCTAATATTGTCAGTGATTAAGACTCTGCAATTGGGGAATTTTAAAGCGCGACTGAGTTTCCGCGATCCAGCTAGTGATAAGTATATTGGTTCCGATGAAGCTTGGAACCAGGCTGAGAATGCCATTCGTCGGGCTGTTGAAACCTTGGGAATGGAACATTTTGAGGGAATTGGAGAAGCGGCTTTCTACGGGCCCAAATTAGATTTTATTGTCAGTGATGCCCTAGAACGGGAGTGGCAATTAGGAACTGTACAAGTAGATTACAATTTGCCAGAACGCTTTGATTTAGAGTACGTTGCCGAAGATGGTGTTCGCAAACGCCCAGTGATGATTCACCGTGCGCCTTTTGGTTCACTGGAACGGCTAATTGGGATCTTAATTGAAGAATATGCAGGTGATTTCCCTTTGTGGTTAGCGCCAGTACAAGCTAGATTACTACCAGTGGGTGATACACAGCTAGACTTTGCTAAAGATGTGGTGGCGAAAATGAAAGCGTTGGGCATCCGTGCAGAAGTTGATACCAGTGGCGATCGCTTAGGTAAACAGAT
This sequence comes from Nostoc sp. ChiQUE01b, assembly GCF_034531255.1. Lineage (NCBI taxonomy): Bacteria > Bacillati > Cyanobacteriota > Cyanophyceae > Nostocales > Nostocaceae > Nostoc > Nostoc sp. ChiQUE01b. The sequence goes on from NZ_JAVRBM010000039.1 coordinate 33,935, forward strand.
TCGCAATGCAGAGAAAGAAAAAATACCCGTGATGGCTGTGGTGGGAGCTAAGGAAGTGGAAACCAACACCTTGAGCATCCGTACCCGCGCCTCTGGGGATTTAGGTAGTATTTCTGTCAATCAAGTTTTGGATAAATTACAAGAAGCCATCGCTAACTTCGATAACCTTCAGATCGATGTCACAAGTGCAGATTAATTTCAAATAGCAAACAGTCGGCTGGGTAATGCCCAGCCTCAAAAATTAACTGAAAAATCAGAATTAATGCCAGCCAAAGACATTTATCATGATTGTGTGAAAAATGCACTCATCAAAGATGGGTGGAAGATTACGGATGACCGAATAATTTGTAATTCGTAATTTATGGTTTCAAGAAGAGTGAATTTAAGGATGGAGAGAAAGGAAAAGCTCCGCATCAATATTCAATCCTGACGATTCATCTATGGGGTATTATAGCGATTCCCAGTTAAGTGAGGTACAAAACCAATGTTTTTAAACGCAAAGGGGAGGCAGCGCGTTGCGGGGGTTCCCCCCGTTGTAGCGACTGCCGTCGCGCAGAGTCAAACGCAGAGGTACGCAGAGTTTTATCCAATTTTATTAGCAATGTACTAAGTACTTCAGCAGATTAGGAAACGCTATAATTACGAATTATTTTGACCATACACTAAAATTGATTGTATTCGATTCCGAAGAAGAGATAATTACGAAATGGATAAACTAGCTTATTACCGAAGTATAATACGTAATACACTTGCAGTATATCTCAATATTTACTATGCAAATGCTAATATACGTAATCGACCGGCATTTGACTCAGAAAACGATCAATATCTAATTATTTCTGAGGGCTGGGATGATAAACAACACCTGCATAGCTGTTTAATTCATGTTGAAATCATTTACAGTAAAGTTTGGATTCAGTCCGATAATACTGAAAATAGTATTGCGAATGAACTCGTTCAAGCAGGTATACCTAAAGAAGATATTGTTTTAGGATTTCACGAACCAAATGTTAGAAAATATACGGGATTTGCTGTTGCTTAGAAATTCAATTTAATTTTTAAACGACCTGCGATCGCTTTCTCCTAACTCTAAGTAGATTTTACCCTCATTGTTCACGGTAGTCGCTATCCCTGACTTGTTTTTTATAAGTTTGTGTAACAACAAAGATTGGTTGTAGTATAAGAGTGCCTTTTAATTTTCTCCAAGTAAATAGTAGATAGAGACTCATTAAAGCAAACTCCGCGAGAATCCTAGCTCTAATTCATTTTCAGAGGATGAAGGTTTTCCAAAAAAAGCGTACAGAACAGATTTTAAGTTCAGAAAAATCCGATTTAGAGCGCCTGGATTAGATGGTGCAGCGAAGAAATGTCGCTTCATGTATGTGGTCAACAAGACTAAGTGCGTCGTTTATTTGTTTTGGATATACAGACATACAGAGTATCCAGGAAGACCATCTGACGACGAGCTGAGAAAGGAATTTGCAATTATTCAACAAGAGGCGGAGCAGGAACAAGTCTAGGCTTGTGAAAAACTTTTCATATTCCCGCAGCTGCTACACTAGTCATGGAAAAGCTAAAACAAGTAATAATCAGATAACTAGCAGTATATCCAACAAACTTGAGTCGGGTGATTCCTATAAAAAAACTATGAAAGCTGAAGCAGAAAACCATTTCAGGCTGACTTGTGAAGTAGAAACTACCCTAAAAGTGATTGGCGGACGCTGGAAAGTTTTGATTATTAGAGAATTAATGACAGGCGTCAAACGCTTTGGTGAGTTGCAGCGAGCTTTACCTGGAGTTACGCAAAAGATGCTAACCCAGCAACTCAGAGAAATGGAGGAAGACGGCATTATTCATCGAGAAGTTTATCCCCAAATTCCACCCAAGGTAGAATATTCACTGACGCCTTTAGGAGAAACTTTGCAACCAATTCTTTATGCTATGCATGAATGGGCTGTGCAACATTTAGCTCGGACAAGTCATCATTAATATTGATATTGATTATAAATAATAATTGCTAATTTCTAATTCCAACTGTAGTATTACGGCTTCAGTAACGTACTATTTAAGGTTTTCGGTGCGTTATGCTAACGCAGTAACACACCCTACTAGCGTGGCAAGGCTAAAATAGTGCAATTATTTGCGCTTACTTACTTAGATAATAATTGCTAATTTTCAATTCGAGTGAGCAGATTTATCTATAGGGTATTGAATTTTGAATTTTAAGTTTATTCATTGCTTTTTAAATATTCAATCGCTGCCTCTAATTTTGAAGGGTAACTTTCAGCAAACCTTTCAAACCAAAGTCCTTCAGAAGAAAGTGGGTCTACTTTGGCTAACCATTCTTTCGCCTGCACTTTTAAAGCTTCTAGTTGTTTGGCTTTGAGTTGTTCTTGTCGAATTCGTTCCTGTTCTAGTTCTTGCTGTTTTTTTAACTCAATAGCAGCATCCTCTTCGGCAAAATCAGCCTTAACTTCTGCCAAAAGGTTATCTATAAAAGATGCCGACTTTGGCGATGATGAAATAAACGATTTGGCTACAACTGATTTTGACTGCTGCTGTTGTGGTTGTACTTCTTTGCATTCAGTTTGGAGTTCAGCTAATAGCTTATCAATGGAATCCATTTTGGCAATTCCTCATAAATAGTATAGCTAGTCATTAATAGCATTGAGTAACACTTCTGAGAGACTCATATCTTCCATATCTTCCATAGTAATGGTGTCACAGATATCAAACTTAGCACCAGCACTTTGGAGTTCATCATCTAAGACTTTGAGAAAGCGGGTAGCTTGTTGATCTGTGCCAACTTGAATAAAAGAAATAGCTAATTCTTCATCTCGATCGATGCGACGAGAAGCTTCAATAATCACCCTCATGACTGCTTTGCGATCGTCCGGCTCACCATCAGTAACTACTAAAATTGTTTCACCATTTGGCTTGGTTTGACCGGCTGCTTTGCGTTGAAGGTAATCATCAGTTGCATGTTTTAATACACTTGCTAAGTCAGTTGTACCAGAGGGATCGTTCTCTCGAAAAATTTGTGATACCTTGCTGGATGTGACGTTTTCGTATCGCTTGAATTTGCCAGAAAATACATAGATAGTGATGCCATCTGGGTCAAATTGCTCACACTTACTAGCTAAAGCTAAAGTTGATTCTTGGGCTGCAACCCATCTAGTTCTACCACCCTTTTGATCTTGGGTTGCCATACTACCGCTTTTGTCAATAATCAAGGTATAATCGCGATTTTCTAGCATTATTCAATTCTCCAATTAAGAATTAACAGTTACTGAACTACTGAACTATGGGCGATCAAAAAACACATTAGTCAGTTATTGCGTTCGTCAATACATCTACAAGACTCATTTCTTCTAAGTCGTCTAAAGTGACGGTATCGCAAATATCAAATTTAGCGCCGACACTTTGCAACTGGTCATCCAAAGCTTTGAGGAACTTAGTTGCTTGGGCATCTGAACCTACTTGAATAATCGAAATTGCTAATTCTTCATCACGTTCCATTTGGCGAGTAGCATGAATGATGACTTCAAACACAGCTTTGCGATCGTCTGGTTCACCATCGGTGATAACTAAAATTGTCTCTCCGTTTGGCTTGGTTTTACCGGCTGCTTTGCGTTGAAAGTAGTTATTGAGCGCATCCTGAAGTACACTTGCTAAGTTTGTTGTGCCAGAAGGGTCATTTTCGAGAAATATCTGGGCGACTTTGGCTGAGGTGACATCATTGTAGCGTTTAAATCTACCAGAAAACACGTAAACGGTAATGCCATCGGGGTCAAACTGTTCGGCCTTTCTGGCCAAAGCGAGAGTAGACTCTTGAGCGATTTCCCATCTACTTCTACCACCCACTTGGTCGGGTGTAGACATACTCCCGCTTTTGTCAATGATTAATGTATAGTCGCGATCGCTCATCATAATCTTCCTTTGATTGTTACCCTGTGGTTCTAGTCTAATCTACGAATTTGACGATACCGCAAGCATTTTAAGGTTTTGTATCAATTGTGCTACTCAAAAAAGCCACGCCATTGTTGATGAATACGTTGGCATAGCCCGCCGCAGGCATTGCCTAACCAAACCAAACCTAACCTCTTTGTTCCCCTACGATACACTGAGCGGTTGGTGAGCAAAGTCGAACCATGTCGAAGTGTTCCCAATCCCCTGTTGCATCAATATTTGGTCTGGGAATAATAAATCATACTCATGCTGACACACACGCAGCTAAACAGCTTTTGTTTAGCTCAATTTTAGAGATAAATTCGGGTATGAACCATCCTAGCTTCCTAGATAACCCCGCGCCAAAACAAAACACGCAGCAGCAAAACTTTTCCTTAGCATTTCTGCATCAGACGATCAACGGCATATCTGACCCAATTTTTGTCAAAGACCGTCAACATCGCTGGGTATTACTTAACGATCGCTACTGTGATTTCATCGGTCATAGCCGAGAAGAATTAATTGGCAAGTCAGACTATGATTTTTTTCCGCAAGCAGAAGCTGATGTGTTTTGGGAAAAAGATGAATTAGTTTTCACCACAAATATTACTAATGAGAACCAGGATATTTTTACTGATGCTCAGGGTATAATCCATCTTATCTCTACAAAAAAGTCTTGCTTTGAGGATGAGACTGGTAATAAATTTCTGGTGGGTAGTATTAGAGACATCATTTTACAAAATAATGCCAGTATAGCTCCGGTTGTGACTGGCAGAGTTACTGATACTACCAATCTGATGGAAACCTACGAGGCACTTCGAGAAACCCTAGAAGAACTCCAAGTAATTGAAGAAGAACTGCGCCAACAAAACGAAGAATTAGCGATCGCTCGTGAAACGCCTGAATTAGAGCATCGGCGTTACCAGGATTTGTTCGATTTCGCTAGCGAACAGCAAGCTGCACTGCGCGATCGCCAGCAAACAGAGAAAGACCTACACCGCATTAATGCTGTACTCCAAGCTCAACAAGAAGCTTCCATAGACGGAATTCTAATTATTGATGAAAATCGTACAATTACATCATCCAATCAGAAATTCTTCCAGTTATGGCAAGTTCCTACGGCACTGCTCCAAATAAGCGACGATTACCAACTTCTGAGATGGGTACTAGAACAAGTAGTAAATCCAGACGAATTTCTGGCTAAGGTAGAGTATCTTTACCAGCATCCAGAAAAAAGCAGCCATGATGAAATTTTCCTCAAGTCTGGAAAGATTTTTGAGCGCTATTCTGCACCTGTGCGTAAACACCAAGCATCCTGTGCTGAAACATCACCTTTAGGAGACTATTACGGTAGGATTTGGTATTTTCGCGACATTACCGAATATAAACAAGCAGAGGCAGAACTTAGGGCTTCACAGCAAAGACTGGCGTTATTGATTGAACAAACACCCTTAGCCATTATTGAATGGAATACCAACTTTGAGGTTCAGACATGGAATCGGGCAGCAGAAAGAATCTTTGGATACACCGCAGAGGAAATGCTGGGGAATCGTTTTGAAATTATAATACCTGAAAACGTCAAAAAGCACGTAAATGAGATTATCACTGCCCTGTTAACCCAACGTGGAGGAAGTTTTAGTATCAACGAGAACGTCACGAAAGATGGCAGAACGATGGTTTGTGAGTGGTATAACAACCCGTTAGTGGCTTCTGATGGCCAAGTAATTGGCGTTGCTTCAATGGTGCTAGACATCACAGAACGCAAACGATCTGAAGAGGAACAGCAAAAATTTGTAGCGTTGGTTGAAAACAGCAGCGAGTTTATTGGCATTGCTTCAATGGAAGGGCAAGTTCTCTATGTGAACCCCGCCGGACTCAAAATGGTGGGACTTAGTAGCCTGGAAGCAGCTAAAACCAAATCCTTGGATGATTTTCATTCACCAGAAGCTTTTGCAGAGTTGAGACAGCAAATTATTCCTTTGATGTCTCAACATGGTTTTTGGCAAGGCGAATTTCGCCATAGGCATTTTCAAACGAGTATAGAAATTCCCACTGATTGCAGCTTGTTTATGGTTAAACATCCTGAAACAGGAGAGCCTTTCTGTCAGGTAGCTATTGCTAGGGACATTACAGAACGTAAACAAACCCAGGAAGCCCTGCTAGAGTCGGAAGCGCAACTACGACAACAAGCCCAAGAACTTAAAGTTGCGCTTCGCCAACTTCAATACACCCAGACTCACTTAATTCAAAGTGAAAAGATGTCCAGTTTGGGTCAACTAGTTGCAGGAGTTGCACACGAAATCAACAACCCGGTAAATTTTATCTATGGCAACCTCACTCCTGCCCAGGAATACACCCAAGATTTACTTTCACTTTTGCAACTCTACCAAAGTCATTATCCTGAACCTGTGCTAGAAATTGAGGATTTTGCAGAACGAATCGAACTGGACTTTTTGAAATCAGATTTGCCACAAACAATCAATTCAATGAAAGTTGGGGCAGACCGCATTCGAGAGATTGTGCTTTCTTTGCGAACTTTTTCGCGCTTGGATGAAGCCGAAATGAAAGCTGTTGATATCCATAAGGGAATTGACAGTACTCTGATGATTTTGCAAAACCGCCTCAAGGGTAATGACCAGCGCTTGACAATTGAAATAATCAAAGAATACGGTAAGCTACCGTTGGTTGAATGTTACGCAGGGCAGCTAAATCAAGTATTCATGAATATTTTGTCAAATGCGATCGATGCACTGGAAGAGTCATTTATCATTTGTCATTTGTCATTAGGAAACAACTCTAAACAAAGGACAAATGACAAAGCGCAAAGTCTGAGCAGAGGTTTCCTCCGATCAGAACTTTGTAAGAGAGGACCAATGACTTCTTTGACAATTTGCATTTGCACCCAACTACAGGAACCAAATCAGGTAACAATTAGGATTACCGATAATGGATTGGGAATATCAGAAGATGTTAAAAAACAACTATTTGACCCCTTCTTTACCACCAAGCCTATCGGTCAAGGTACAGGGATGGGTCTTGCCATTAGCTACCAAATCATTACAGAAAGACATGGCGGTTCCTTAGAATGTATTTCGCAGCCAGGACAAGGCGCTGAGTTTGTGATTAAGATTCCCCTGATCCAGAATACATCAACATAATTCGTAATTTTAAAAGCTTTATCTCGTGAGTAAAAAAAGTATTTCTGCTGCCAACAGCTACTTTCCTTCTGAAAGTAGTAATTACGAATTATGAATTACGAATTATGAATTAGTAATTATCTCAATGCCTCCACTTCTTCAGGAACCTTCATTTGGTCGAGAATTTCCCAAATTTCCTGTAACATCGGCTCTAACCCGGTGCGAGTAACCGCTGAAATCACAAAAACTGGGGCGTAGGAGAGATGATTAAGTTGGGTGGCTAACACCTCCAAATCGACAGTTTCCCGATCGACTGCATCAATTTTGTTCAGCACCAAAATTTGTGGACGTTCTGCTAAACCTCGTCCATAAGCTTGTAATTCTTCCTTAATTGTGTAGTAATCTCTCACCACATCATCACTAGTAGCATCAATTAAGTGAAGTAGCACCCGCGTGCGCTCGATGTGGCGCAAGAAATCATGTCCCAGCCCTGCCCCGTGAGCTGCTCCCGCAATTAGTCCGGGAATGTCGGCGAAAACAGTACCATCGCCAGTAGGTTTTTGCACTACACCCAAATTTGGGATGAGGGTAGTAAAGGGGTAGTCTGCGATTTTGGGACGTGCAGCTGATAAAGATGAAATTAAAGTGGATTTACCAGCATTTGGTAAGCCAATAATCCCCACTTCTGCCAAAAGTTTTAACTCTAGACGCAGCTGCTTTATTTCTCCTGGTAATCCTGGGAGGGCATATTCTGGGGCGCGGTTACGGTTACTCAAGAAATGCTGATTTCCCAGTCCGCCTTTACCACCTTGGGCAATTAGCAAAGTCTGCTGAGGTTCAATTAAATCCCCTAGCAGTTGGCCAGTTTCTGCATCATAAATGGTTGTACCGCAGGGAACTTCGATAATTAAATCCTTTCCTGCTGCCCCAGTGCAGTTATTTGGCCCGCCACGAGTACCCTTTTCTGCTTGAAAGCGATGGTTGTATCTGAAGTCCAACAAAGTTTGTAGGTTTTCTTCGGCAACGAAAAATACCGAACCACCTCGTCCCCCATTACCACCAGAGGGGCCGCCAGTCGGCACGTACTTCTCTCGCCGGAAAGCGACAATACCATCGCCGCCCTTACCAGCTTCAACTTCAATTTTTGCTTGATCGATAAATTGCATCTTTCTAGAGTCCTGTTAGCGGATAGCTGGCGTTGAGCCAGTGCTGAGTTATGAGTTGCGAGTTATACGCGAGTTATAAATTATAAGTTTTAAAATCTCATTTCTCACTCTTTACTTGTAACTCACGCTCCCTAACCCTCTGCCCTTTTGCTCAAGATATGGCAATATATAAAGTTGTACCTAACCGCCTACATAGAGGTCTAAAGTGGATACCATTGCAATTCCTGCTCTGAATCGGCCAGTGGATGCCACGGTAGAAATTCCCGGCTCTAAAAGTCTTACCAATCGGGCGTTGCTTGTCGCGGCGTTAGCACAAGGTGACTCCATTTTAGAAAATGCTTTATTTAGTGAAGACAGCGAGTATTTTGCCAAATGCGTAGAGCAGTTGGGCATTCCCATTACTTTGAATTCTCAACTGGCACAGATTCAAGTGGCGGGAAGGGGAGGCGATATTCCAGCTAAACAGGCAGATTTATTTGTGGGTTTGGCAGGTACAGCAGCACGGTTTATTTCGGCACTGGTGGCACTGGGGAACGGTGAATATCGCCTAGATGGCGTTCCTCGGATGCGAGAACGACCGATGGGCGACTTGTTGACGGTGCTGCAAACGGGTGGAGCAACCGTTAACTTTGAGGGAAACTCCGGGTTTATGCCCTACACCGTTTATAGTCGGCAATTCGCTGGCGGAAATTTTCGGTTGAAAGCCAACCAAACAAGTCAGCAACTTTCGGCATTACTGATGATTGCGCCTTATGCTCAACAAGACACAATTGTTGAGGTTGAAGGTACGTTGGTTTCTCAGTCTTACGTTAAAATGACCTGTCGTCTGATGGCAGATTTTGGCGTAGAGGTGATTCAAATCGGCGATAATCAATTTCAGATCAAAGCAGGTCAACGTTACCAAGCTCGACATTACACAGTAGAACCCGATGCGTCAAATGCTTCTTACTTTTTTGCCGCCGCTGCCGTCACGGGTGGACGGGTGCGGGTAAAACATTTGACCAAACAATCCTGTCAAGGTGATATTTTGTGGCTGAATGTTTTAGAACAGATGGGTTGTCAAATTAAGGATTCGGATGATTACACCGAAGTGACGGGGCCGAAGCAATTGCAAGGCATCGATATTGATATGAATGATATATCGGATTTAGTGCAAACATTAGGAGCGATCGCCCCCTTTGCCAGTTCCCCGATTACCATTCGGAATGTGGAACATATTCGATATAAGGAAACTGACCGAATTAAAGCTGTTGTCACCGAGTTGCGACGGCTAGGAGTTGAAGTTGAAGAATTCGCAGATAGACTGAAAATTGAACCTGGCCCCATTACCCCGGCAGCAATTGAAACCTATCACGATCATCGAATGGCGATGGCTTTTGCTGTCACTGGTTTGAAGGTTCCAGGGATTGTAATTAAAGATCCTGATTGCACAGCGAAGACTTTTCCAGATTACTTTACCCGATTCTTCCAAATGTTAGAACAATAAGAGCTATTTTCACTAAACTTACTTCTTCAGTGCCAAAGTTAAGCCATCAGCGATCGCTACTAAACTAAGACTTACTCGCTGGTCTTGATGCAGCTTTTGATTAAAGGCACGAATTCTTTTTGTTCTATTATCTTGCACTTGGGGGTCGGCAACCCTGCCTGACCAGAGAACATTATCGATCGCAATCAATCCCCCCGGACGCAATAATTGCAGCGATCGCTCATAATAGCCATCATAGTTGCTCTTATCTGCATCGATGAAGGCAAAATCAAAAGTTTCTGCTTCTTTTGTTGCCAGTAGCCGATCCAAAGTCTGCAAAGCTGGGGCAATATGCAGTTGAATTTTATCTGCCACTCCTGCTTGTTGCCAATAGCGCCGAGCGATCGTTGTAAATTCTTCACTAATATCACAGGCTACCACCCTACCATCCCTCGGTAACGCCAATGCCACCACCAGGGAACTATAACCTGTAAATACCCCAATTTCCAAAGTTTTCTTAGCTGCCAACAATTGCACTAGTAATGCCAAAAATTGCCCTTGTTCGGGAGCAATCTGCATTCTCCCTATCGGATACTGGGCTGTTTCCTGTCTCAGTTGGGTTAAAATTTCTGGTTCTCGGAGAGAGACTGAGAGTAAATAGTTGTGGAGGTTTTGTTCGAGTCCTAATGTTTTAGTTGTCATGGGCATTGGGCATGGGGCATGGGGCATGGAGAATAGGGGATGAGTCTTTGATACTCGCCGACGAATCTTTGATACTCGTGAATGAGTCTTTGATACTCGCCGACGAGTCTTTTATACTCGTGAATGAGTTTTTAATACTCGCCGACGAGTCTTTGATACTCGTGGATGAGTCTTTGATACTCGCAGACGATTTTTTAGAATTCAAAATTATATTTAAATGCAACTCAGTATGATAAGCAAAGCGATCGCTCAGGATATTTGAAATCATGCCAAACCTTAAAGAAGATGATAACGCTCTGCGTGAGGTGTTAATCCAAGCCAAAACTATTGCTGTTATAGGTCACTCTGATAAACGCGATCGCACTAGTTATCAAATCGCCCAATTCTTGTGGCAAACAGGCTATACAGTCTATGCTGTCAACCCCCTAATTAAAGAAATTGACGGTCAACCCAGTGATGCTGGACGTTAGGGCTGAACTGAGCGGAGCCGACGCTCCAGAAAGCGGCGTTCGCTGTCATTAGTGACTAGCATAAGCGCGATCGCATAACTCTGTGCGGCTGACGCTGAGGCTCCGATGCGGCGCAGCATCTCGGCACGGGTGGCGTGAAATAGATGGTAGTCGTTAAGTTGGGGGGCAAGCCCATCAATGAGTCCGAGGGCCCTCTGAGGAGTCTCTATCATTGAGATCGCCACCGCCCGGTTCAGCGACACAATCGGCGAGGGCTGCAAGCGTTCGAGCAAATCGTAGAGGCGAACAATTTGTAACCAGTCCGTTTCTTCTGCTTGTGCTGCCTGACAATGTAGTGCCGCGATCGCTGCTTGCACTGCAAACGAACCAATCTCACCCCGCAATGCCTCTTCAACGAGCGGTAGCGCCTCAGCAATCTGCTGTTGGTTCCAGCGACGACGATCTTGATCTTCGAGCAACACCAGATCGCCTGCCTCATCCAAACGGGCATTGCGCCGGGAGTCGTGCAGCAACATCAGCGCCAAGAGTGCAGTCACTTCTGAGGGCGGTTGCGGTGCCATCAACGTCCTCACGAGGCGACCCAGCCGAATCGCTTCTGTGCAGAGGTCAGCCCTCACCATCGTCTCGCCCCTAGTCGTCGCGTAGCCCTCATTGAAAATCAGATAAATCGCCGTCAGCACTGCGTCTACCCGCACAGACAGATCGGTTGTGTCCGGCACTTTATAGGGAATACCTGCATCCCGAATCTTGCGCTTGGCACGCACCAACCGTTGCGCCATTGTTGCCGTGGGCACGAGAAACGCCCGCGCAATTTCATCTGTCTCAAGTCCGCCCAGCAGCCGCAGCGTCAAAGCAACCTGCGCCTCGATCGCCAGTGCTGGGTGGCAGCAAGTAAAGATCAGCCGCAGCCGCTCGTCTGGAATTTCCTCTGTGTCGTAAGTTGGCTCCTCGCGGGTTGGAATCAACCCGGAGGCAGCGTACCATGACAATTTTTCCGTCAGCCGTGTCCGCCGTCGGAGGCGATCGATGGCTTTGTATCGGGCTGTTTTGACGATCCACGCCCGGGGGAGATCGGGCACGCCGCTAGACTGCCATTGATTCACAGCGGCTATAAAGGCTTCTTGTACCGCTTCTTCAGCCACATCGAAATCCCCCACCAACCGGATGAGGATGGCGACGATCCGCCCCCATTCAGCCCGGTAAAGGGAGGCGATCGCTTGGTTTACGTCTGTTTTTGCGTTTGGAATTATACCTGACATAAAAAATTTTTGGCGAGGTGTCGATTTGAGGCAGCACCGTTCGACTAACTAAAGAAGGGAAACAAGGGAGGTATACCTTGATCGTACTAAACAAGAAAAATTTTTGGCGGAGTGTCGATTTGAGGCAGCACCGTTCGACTAACTAAAGAAGGGAAGTAACAACAGGAAATAAAGGAGGCAACCCGATGAAATATTTGCTGCTGATTTACCTGGAGGAAAATGCCCTCAGCCAAACCGAACGGGAACATTGTTATGTAGAATCCGTGCAACTGGCACAACAACTCAACTCGAAGGGGCAGTATCTCGCGACCGCCCCGCTCCACCCTGTCGCAACTGCAACCAGCGTTCGGGTGCGTGATGGCAAATCGCTAGTAACTGACGGGCCGTTCGCAGAAACCCGCGAACAATTGGGCGGTTTTTTTCTGATTAATGCTCAGGATCTCGACGAAGCGATCGCGATCGCCGCGCGGATTCCGAGCGCACGCGTCGGCACCGTTGAAATTCGACCTGTGATTGAAGTTGCAGGCTTGCCAGAGAATTCCTAACTGTACTCAACCTCAACCCAAAAGGAGAGATGACGATGACAACCAAAAACACGATCGCAACTAACGAAGTTCAGATTCGCCAACTAATTGCCGAACAACAACGTGCCATCTGCACCAAGGATGTTGAGCAAATCATGTCCCACTATGCCACCGAGGTCATCATCTTCGATGTTAAACCTCCTTTCCAAACCCAAGGAAAAGATGCTTTAGGTCAAGTGTGGTCAGAATGTTTGCCTTACTTCCCCGACAGCTTTGAGATTGAAACACGAGACCTCAAAATTACTGTCAGTGAAGACTTAGCGGTTGCACATTGGCTATTTCGCTTCACAGGAACCCAAGACCATCCGGCAATGCAGACGTGGATGCGCGTTACCGCTGTCTGCCAGAAAAATCAAGGCGAATGGCAGATATTACACGAACATCTCTCGGTTCCATTCGATCCACAGACTTCTCAAGCTGTATTCACGCTCAACCCATAGCTCAATCTACTGAGCTAACGCCATGAAACTTAATCCTTTCAAAAGAAAAACCCATGAGTACTCAAATTTTTGTTAATCTGCCAGTTCAAAACCTCAATCAATCGATCGAGTTCTTTACTCAACTCGGCTTTGAGTTTAATCCTCAATTCACTGACGAAACTGCCACCTGTATGATTGTGTCCGAAAACATTTTCGTCATGCTCTTGACCCATGATAAGTTTAAGACGTTTACTCCCAAAGAAATTTGTGATGCCACAAAAAGCACAGAAGTGCTTGTGTGTTTATCTTTTGATAGCCGAGAACAAGTCGATGAAATAGTCCGCAAGGCTGTCGCCGCTGGTGGAACAACCTACAATGAACCGCAAGATCACGATTTTATGTATGGACATGGATTTGCTGACTTAGATGGCCACATTTGGGAGATTATCTACATGGAGCCAAGCGCAATAAATCAAGGTTGAAAATTTCATGTTTGAGGAATTATAGCAGTTCCGATTCAGATGTAGTACAACGTCATATAGCAATCCTATCTGATTTGTGAAAATTCCCGGTGTCCAGATACCCGACTTCTTTGAGAAATCGGGTATCTAACTTTTCACGAATAATTTAGGATTGCTATATCGCATCTGAATGGGAACCGCTATAGCTGTAATACACAAATGCAAATACTCTTATAGCAAAGTGCTGAGTGCTGAGTAGAAACTCAGTATTATTAAAAGTTTCAGCAACCAACATAGTCCTAATTTATGCTTCGACTACTATACCTTTTTCAAATAGCTCTTTGCCGCACATGTCGCCCATCAAACCCTTGCTTAATCCAACTCAGACATTCATATTCAGATTTGAATAACTTAGGAGCTGCAATATTATTCAATAACTCTGGTGGGTAATGGTCATAAAAATATTTGTCTCCTTCTTGGAAGATGATAATCAAATTGTTCCGATAAATATAGCGAAACTTAAAACTATCCCCCCGATGAACAAACTCGAAATTTTGATCGATATGCTCTTTAGCAATATCAATGATGTTACTAACGTCACTTCCATAGATTTCTGCTGGATTTTCTGCTTTATGAAATTTGCTTCTGTGCCCAATTTCAGATAGTATTTTATACGAATAAATTTCGTAATTATCCGCCTTACCAAAAACAAATGGAATGATGAGATATCCTTTATATGAGACTGATTTTTCATAAAGAAGACGACTCATCTCAACCTCCTTTTGTGGAATTGCTTTGAAAAAATTCACTTTAACAGAAAACTACGACAACACCAATTATCTACTAAATACGATCGCCATAAACTGAGCTGATTAGGGGGATGTTCAAGGTTATTCCAAGGTAGGGGTGGAACTAGTGTACCACTTTGTTCTAATAGCTGTTGGAAGTGACGGGCTGTGCTGGGCGTAGACACGTTGGCAAAGCCTCTCGTAGAGAAGCGGCTTGTCGCTAGACATCGCGCTTCTATTGGACAATGGACACCTGAAATTGAACAAGCGATCGCCCAAATCAAGCAAGCCTTTCCAGAGTATTCTGTTGATATAGAAGTAGAACCAAATGGAGGTGCATATGTAACAATAGCGATCGCAAGCCAATACTTTTAGCCATACCCACCAGTGAACGCCTCTACCAATATCTCTGCACAAACTCAGAATCGCAAAGCCGATCACATTCGCATCTGCTTAGAAGAAGACGTTCAGTGCGATCAAATCACCAATGGATTAGAACGTTATCGTTTCACCCATTCTTGCTTACCCGAACTCAACTACAACGATATTGATATCAGTACAACTTTTCTGGGAAAAAACCTTGACGCACCCTTGTTAATTTCTTCCATGACGGGCGGAACAGAACAAGCCGCGATTATTAACCAACGTTTGGCCCAAGTCGCACAACACTACAAAATTGCAATGGGTGTCGGTTCCCAGCGAGTAGCGGTAGAAAAACCCCAGGTGGCTGATACTTTTGCTGTCCGCAAGTATGCCCCTGATGTTCTACTACTTGCAAACTTGGGAGCTGTGCAACTTAACTACAAGTACGGCTTAGATGAATGTTTGCGCGTAATTGATATTTTAGAAGCTGATGCTTTGATTTTACACATTAACCCTTTACAAGAGTGCATTCAACCCAAAGGTGATACTAATTTTCGGGGTTTGCTTGACAAAATTTCTATATTATGCTCAAAATTGCCAGTACCAGTAATTGCAAAGGAAGTTGGTAACGGCATTTCCGCAGCGATCGCCGAGAAACTGATCGCCGCTGGGGTAGCAGCAATTGATGTCGCGGGTGCGGGAGGTACTTCTTGGGCAAAAGTAGAAAGCGAACGGGCAGAAAATCCCCTGCAACGTCGCTTAGGGAGGACGTTTGCCGATTGGGGTTTACCGACGGCAGAGTGCATTACAACTATTAGAGCGATGTCTACGACGGGCTACGCCTACGCCAAAGATGTGCCCTTAATTGCTTCAGGAGGTTTGCGTCATGGATTGGATGTTGCAGCTGCGATCGCCTTGGGAGCAGATATAGCTGGTTTAGCAATGCCTTTCTTGCAAGCAGCAGCAACATCAGAGACAGCAGTAGCTGAACTTGCTGAGGTATTAATCGCTGAAATCACCACAGTCTTATTCTGCACTGGCAATGCTACCTTGTATCAGTTAAAGCACTCTGGCAGTTTACAGCGCATAGAATAAGTAAATAGGTCATTTGTCATTTGTAAATGCCCCTCAAGAGTGCCCAGTTATGAGTGCTGTTAGCGGATAGCTAAGGTTTAGCCCGTGCTGAGTGGGGAATCTCACTTTTTACTCAGAATTCGGAACTGGCTCAATGCCGCGCTACCACTAACGGAACTGTTTTGCCCCATACCCAATAACTAATAACTAAATAACTAATGCGTAATTTTATCAAACAAACTTTTGCTAGTTTAGTTGGCACCTTACTAGGACTAATTATTTTCGCTGGTCTAGGAACTACTGGACTGTTCTTGCTGATATTGGCTGCTAGCTCGTCAAAAGATACTGGGCCTTATGTGAAAAATAAGTCAGTGTTGGTTTTTGACTTGTCAATGAAAATTACTGATAGCGAACCTAGTTCAGGCGAACTGTTTCAAAACACAATATCAGGTGTGGATGAAGATAGAATGGCTCTCCGCAAAGTTGTGGAAACTCTGGAAAAGGCGCGGCGCGATCCGCGCATTGTCGGAATCTATGTGGATGCAACGAACACAAGCCAAACTGCTAACGTCGGCTATGCCTCTCTTAAAGAAATTCGGAAAGCGCTAGAGGAGTTTCGGGCTGCGGGGAAAAAGATTGTTGCTTATGGCAGTGATTGGAGTGAAAAGGAATATTACGTTAGTTCAGTGGCAGATTCCATTGTCCTTAATCCTCTGGGAATGATGGAAATCAACGGTTTGAGTTCACAACCAATGTTCTTAGCAGGAGCATTGCAGAAATATGGTATTGGCGTTCAAGTCGTGCGAGTCGGGAAATTTAAAGGGGCAGTTGAACCGTTTATTCTCACAAAATTGAGTCCAGAAAACCGCGAACAAACTCAGAAATTGTTGGATGATGTTTGGGGAGAGTGGCGCACTGCTGTCGGCGCAAGTCGGAAAATTGAACCCGATAAATTGCAAGCGATCGCCGATAATCAATCCTCACTAGAAGCCACACAAGCCAAAACTAGAGGTTTAGTCGATCGAGTACAATACCCCGATGAAGTTGTCGCTGACCTGAAAAAGTTGACAAATAGCGATAAAGAAGACAAAACATTCCGACAAATTAGCCTGAATAGCTACGCACAAGTTTCTGGTAAATCTCTAGGTGTAGAACGTAACTCCAAAAATCAAATCGCCGTTGTTTATGCTGAGGGCGAGATTGTCGATGGTAAAGGAGAAGATGGGCAAGTAGGAGGCGATCGCTTTGCCAAAATTTTCAACAAGCTGCGACAAGATAAAGATGTAAAGGCTGTTGTATTACGAATTAATAGTCCTGGTGGTAGCGCTACCGCAGCCGAAGTGATGCAGCGAGAAGTGAAATTAACTCGTGAGGTAAAACCAGTTGTAGTGTCAATGGGTGATGTCGCTGCCTCTGGTGGTTATTGGATTGCTAGCGACTCTAATCGCATTTTTGCAGAACCAAATACCATTACAGGTTCTATAGGGGTGTTTGGCATCTTATTTAATGGGGAAAAGCTGGCCAGTAATAATGGTATTACTTGGGATTCAGTGAAAACCGCACGCTATGCTGATAGTCAAACAGTTTCGCGTCCGAAATCGCCTCAAGAGTTAGAAATTTATCAGCGCAGTGTTAACCGTATTTATAATATGTTTCTGAATAAAGTTTCTCAAGGTCGCAAACTCCCAGAACAAAAAGTAGCAGAAATTGCCCAAGGAAGGGTTTGGTCGGGTGAAGCGGCCAAAGAAATTGGTTTGGTGGATGAAATTGGTGGATTGAATACTGCGATCGCATACACTGCCAAGCAGGCGAAACTAGGAGAAGACTGGGAAGTGCAAGAATATCCTCGCACTAGCAGCTTCGGAGAACGCTTTTTTGGTCGGGCAACAGAAGAGGCACGGACTGCTTTAGGGATTGAAGCGGCGCAACTTAAATCAGCCAATCCTCTCATCACTGAATTCCAAAAATTGCAACAGGAAGTAGAGATTTTGCAAAAGATGAACGATCCACAGGGGGTTTATGCCCGCTTGCCTTTCAACTTGAAGATTGAGTAATTTTTTGTAGGGGCAATTCATGAATTGCCCCTACATTTTGTACTTGATACGATTAATTTTTCTCTAGAGACAATGTTATAACCAGTGCTTTGGATACGTCCTTTCTGCTGCTAAATTATTAAAGATCACAGCGCATAGCACTAGAATCATCGATCCCTCAAAGGCAGGTGTTAGCAGAAATTGCCAATCCGGTTTCGTCATCATAACGACTAATGCAACAGCACCCGAAGGTGGGTGTACAGTTCCGGTAAACTGCATAATTGCGATCGCACTAGAAACAGCCATTCCCATTGCCAAGGGAGAGGAACCGAGAAAATGCAGAATTATCAGACTCACTATAGCAGCTAAAAGATTACCCCCAATGACATTACGAGGTTGAGCCAAAGGACTGTCAGGGACACCAAAGATCAAGACACTTGTAGCACCAAAAGGAGCCATCAGCAAAGGAGAATTAGTTTTGACAGCAAGGTAGGACGTTGCTGTGATGGCTAAAAAACTACCGATCCAACTCCAAAAAACATGCCGATGATGAGGTTTTTCTATTGGACAGGTTAGCGGACACGAGCGCCATCTACCAAAGGTTTTAAACCAATAATTTTGCCACTTCAACCGAACTTTTTTACTATCGATCATGAATCAACCACTCGATACTCATGACTCCTTGAATTGACTGAGCAAGGCTTTGCTTAAGTTACAATAACATGACATTTACGAAAAAAATCTCTAAAAAGTATCTAAATACACAGATTTTTTTGTTTTATTGAAGTTTTGCCTAAATAGGCTAATTTGAACAGCGAGGCGGATGAGTTGGCCTTGCCAAGGTCGTAATCAGGAAAACGCTTTTTTGGGCGGGCAACACAAGAAGCGCAGACTACTTTCGGAATTGAGGAGGCGTAACTCAAACAATCCAATCCCCTCGCTGCTGAATTTCAGAAATTGCAACCCCGAAGTAGAGATTCTGCAAATGAGAGAATCTTCAATTCCATTATTCAAAATTTAAAATCTAAAATTCGGTCAGAATTCAGGAGCAAAGCAAGGAAAGCTCCGCCAAGGCGTCAGAATCAAGACGCGACGCTTGAATGCAACTGAATACTCAGACATTTCTACTTCTACCAATTAGAGTTGCAATTGCCTTGACTAACTCATCTGGTTCGATGGGTTTGGAGAGATGCTTTTGAAAGCCTGATTCAAGTGCTTGTTGCTGATTGATTTCTCCGGCATAAGCAGTTAAAGCGATCGCCGGAATTTGTTTGGCTTGGTTTGCTTGCAATGCTTTAACTTGGCGCATCAGCATATAGCCATCTATCTCTGGCATCCCAATATCACTAAGCAGCATATCTAGTTGTGACTCTGCCAAGACTTGTAGTGCTTCTTTTGCTGATGTCACTGCTGTTACCATTGCTCCAGCCTGTTCTAATACAAATGTGTGGAAGTCACGGGTATCATCGTCATCATCTACAACTAAAATTTGGATGCCTGCAAGAATTTCAGTCGGAGGAGAAGGATTTAATGCAGCAACATCTATGTTTTGTTTTGGAGTTAAATCTTTTTTAATTAGTGGTAGCCTGACTCGGAAAATAGCTCCTTGCCCTTCACCTAAACTTTCTGCCCGAATCGTGCCGCCATGTAATTCGATCAAATGACGAACAATTGCTAACCCTAACCCTAATCCCCCAAATTTTCGGGTTGTCGTGCCATCAGCCTGACGAAAATATTCAAACACATAAGGCAGAAACTCAGGGCTGATTCCCTTACCTGTGTCGCTGACGGTAATCTGAGCTTGAGCGTCAACGCGCTGTAATTGAATATCAATTCTTCCTCCTTCAGGAGTAAATTTAACGGCATTCGATAAGAGATTCCAAATAACTTGTTGTAAACGACCGGAATCACCCAAAACTTGCCCGAAAGAAGCATCCAGCAGCGTCTTAATTTGAATATTTTTAGCTTCTGCTGCCAAACGTACTGTTTCCAATCCCCCCTCAATCACAAATACTAGGTTGACAGGTAACATCTTCAGGTTGAGCTTGCCTTGTAAGATCCGAGAGACATCGAGCAAATCTTCAATTAGTTGAGCTTGTAATTTAGCATTCCGCTCGATAGTTGCGATCGCTTTTTTCAGGGCTATTGGTTCAAACTCACGAGTCTGCAAAAGTCTCGCCCAACCAAGAATCGGATTGAGAGGCGATCGCAATTCATGGGAAAGCACCGCCAGAAACTCATCTTTAATCCGGTTGGCTGTTTCGGCTTCAGTTCTGGCAGCTTGCTCAAGTTCCAAGAGGCGATCGCGTTCGGCTTCTGCGACTTTGCGATCGCTAATATCAATTACTGAGCCGATGTAACCTTTAAACTGACCGTCCACTCCAAACCACGGATTAGCCGCATCGATGCAAGAGCGATATTTGCCGTCTTTGCGCCGCAAGCGGTATTCCAAACGGAAAGCCGAGCAACTCCTATTAGCTTCCAGAAAAACATTCTTAGCATAAATGCTGTCCTCTGGATGCACAGCATTTAACCAGCCAAATCCCAGACCCATTTCCTCGCTCTGACCTGTAAAATCGTACCAGCTTTGACTGAGGTAGGTGCAGTAGCCATTGGGGTCTGTTACCCAAACCATGAAGGGGGCATTGTCAGCCATGTTGCGGAACTTTTCTTCGCTTTCCCGAAGTGCTTTTTCTGCTTGTTTGCGATCGCTAATGTCTGTAACAAAAATGCTGACTCCTTCTGCAAAAGGGTAGATGCGATTCTCAAACCAGCGTTGCCAAGGCGCATAAAAGTATTCAAACTGAACAACGGTGTTTTGTGCGTTCGCCCGATGAACCTCAGTATCAAACTCGCTTTGAACCAGATCGGGAAACACTTCCCAAATGATCTTACCTAGCAACTCTTCCTTGGGGATGCCAACAATTTCTGCTACTTGTTGATTGACAAAGGTATAACGCCACTCTCGATCCAACACAAAGAACTGGTCTTGGATGCCAGCGATGACAGTCTCTAGGTGGGCTTTGGCGACCTCAGCTTCAATTCGCAACCCTTGCTCGCGTTCCATTGCCTCTTGGCGGAGACGAGCCATTTTTAGGGCTGCCTCTACTCGCGCCAACAATTCACGGGCAGAGAAAGGTTTAATCAGATAATCATCAGCCCCCGCTTCTAACCCTTCTACCCGCGCCTCTTCTCCCGCCCGTGCCGACAACAGAATGATTGGAACTTTTTGCGTCAGCGGATCGGCTCGTAATGCTTGCAGCAGTCCAAAGCCATCTAATCCAGGCATCATCACATCTGTCAGTACCAAATCTGGGACACGTCTACGAGCAGAATCCAAAGCAGCTAAACCGTCCGGCACTGATTCCACCTCATACTGCTGACTTAATAGCCGCTTGACATAATCACGCATATCTGTATTGTCGTCAGCCAGGAGAATTCGGGGGGCAGGGGAGGCAGGGGAGGCAGAGGGAGCAGGGGAGGCAGGGGAGGCAGGGGAAGAATCGTATTCTTCTTGAACAATTTCTTCTCCCCCTGCTTCTCTTCTCCCCCTGCTTCCCCTGCTCTCTTCGGGTAGCCACCGCAGGGCTTCTTCTAGATAAGGTGTTGCACCTAATGCAGTTGAAGCTAAAGTTCGCGGGGCACTAATCCGGTCTGGAGGCAAATGAGCATATCCTGTTGGAATTGACACAGTAAAGCAACTGCCTGCTCCGAGAAGACTGGTAACATCAACTGTTCCACCATGCATTTGCACCAATTCTTGCACCAGTGACAATCCAATTCCTGACCCTTCAAAAGTTCGTCCTTGCGCCCCTTTGACGCGGTGGAATCGTTCAAAAAGGTGGGGGATTTCTGCGGCTGGAATACCGATTCCTGTGTCTTTGACTGCAAACTCAATATGGTCATTTGACCACTGCAAACTGACCGCAATTTCTCCAGCCATCGTGAACTTGAAGGCATTCGAGAGCAGGTTAAGAACAATTTTTTCCCACATTTCCCGATCTACATACACTGATGCTGGCAGGGAAGGACAATTGACTGATAACTGCATCCCTGCCCGTTCTACTGCTGAACGAAATACACTAGCTAGTTCTGCGGTGAAGGTGGCAAGGTTGGTGGGTTCATAAGATGCTTCAACCCTTCCGGCTTCAATGCGTGAAAAATCTAGCAAGCTGTTGACCAGTTTCAGCAGCCGAAGTCCGTTGCGTTGCACCATTTCTAGCTGCTCTCGTTCTTTGGCTGGAAGCAGAGTCGCACAAGTGGTTAAGGTGTCCTCTAATGGCCCCAACATCAGAGTAAGTGGGGTACGGAACTCGTGGCTGACGTTGCTGAAAAAGACGGTTTTGGCGCGATCGATTTCTGCCAAGGCTTCAGCGCGTTTGCGTTCTTCCTCATAAGCTTGGGCGTTAGCGATGCTGGCTGCAATTTGAGCCGCAACTAAATCAATGAATCCTTGATAATTGTCGTCGAATAGCCTGTAGGGGTTCAAACCAGCGATTAATATACCAGCTTTTCCGGTTTGACCGGATGGGGCAATGGGTACTGCGATCGCTTGATGGGGCGATCGCTGCCAAACACCACAGGGTAGACTACTAAAAGACACTTCCAAATCGGAAATCAGTTTGGCTTGATGCGTTCTGATCGCTTCCGCAAAGGGCCAAACCCCATCAGCATCGAGAGCCACTGTTTGTGGAACTGCTACGTGGTTTTGCTCGATGCGGCACGTTCCAGCCAGAAAAACTTCCTGCTTATCGGGATCGACCAGATAAATCATGGCGAAAGGGAGATCGTAAGGGTTGCTCTCTAGACAACTCGCACTTAGCGTACAGGCTTGATCAAATGTTCGCGCGTCTGCTGTCCTCGCCGCTAGTTCGCGCAAAAGTGCCAACTGACGCTCACTGATAATCCGCTGCGTGTCGTCTGTGTTAGCGCAGATGATCCCACCTGTGTCGCCCTGGTCATTAGGAACCGGGCTATATGAAAAAGTATAATAGGTTTCTTCTGGGTAGCCATTGCGCTCCATAATTAGCAGCAGCGCTTCGTCGTAAGTCCCCTCATTCTTCAGCATCGCTGATTCAGCTCGAGGCCCAACCTGATCCCAAATTTCCCGCCACACGTAGGAAGCTGGCTGCCCAAATGCTTCTGGATGTTTGCCGCCAATAATAGTTTTATAAGCGTCATTGTAAAGGTTAATCAGTTCCTCGCCCCACCAAACAAACATGGGTTGACGGCAAGTTAGCATAATTCGCACGGCAGTCTTTAAACTCTGTGGCCACTGCTGTGTTGGGCCAAGGGACGTTTTTGACCAATCGTATTCTCGCATCCTAGCACCCATTTCACCTCCACCAATCAGGAAATTTACGTCGGCGTTGCTTGCTAACGTTGACTCGTTCATCATTAATTCCTCTCGATTGGTCATGTGTTGGTTACAGGCTACATCGGCGGTTGTCTGTTAGGAAAAATCCTCTATAAATTAGACCTTTACGCTTCTAAACAGTCATTTTAGAGGATATTCAAAGGCATATACAGCGTGAGATACCAACTCTGTTGTGACTTTTCAAAGCATTGAAATTGCCTTTTCGGGGCAAGTTTCTACTTTGGCTATTTTTATTGTCTCCTTTATATCATCAATATTTCAAGCTACCAAGGGCGATTCGCTAGCCACAAGTGTTTGGCATGCTGTAGGTCAAGCAAACGGGTTTTAATGGGTCGTGCTATAACCATTGGTGTCAATTTAATCTGAAAGCCAGCCTAGAACCAGCTTTGAGATATTGTCTCGTTCCCAGTCGGAGACTGGGAATGCCCCTCATTGAGGCTCCGCCTCCCGAACTCGCAACAGAGCCGCCAGGAGCAGCATTTCTAGCCTCTGGCTGAAAACGAGGTTTTAAAGGAGTTTCAGCTTAAGTTGACACGTATGCGCTATAACTCCCCTCTCTACGAAACTTTGAAGCAGGGGAATTAAAGCATTCTAAGTATTTTAGGACTTACGCACAGGTCACGCAAAATCAAACCACAGAGAACGCAGAGAACACAGAGGAATAAGAGTTAGAGAGCTTTTTTGCGTAAGTCCTATATTTAAATGGTTTCTGTAAACATACCAGTTCGGGCAAACTCTTCTTCTTCAGGGGTAAAGAGTGGAGGTTTATCCACAAGGCTAGGTTCAAAGTAGTATGTTTCTTGCAGAAACTTTCCGCTAAAGACAGCTTCCTCTAAATCTTTGATGTGGTTCTGTGCAACTATACAGGCTTCCTTGAGATTGTTCGCATCGCCTTTCTCTAGTAGCTTTGGCAATTCTGTTTTTACCCCTGTCAGCCGTGCCAATGGCTTAAGAATTCCATAGATGTTGTAGATGCGAGCAGTTTCTATGCTAGTGTATTTGAGTGCATTGGCTCTTGCTAATTCAGAGTCAAGGCTGGGCCAAAAACGGGTGGTGTAGAACGCTTTTTCATCCTTGTGATACCATTCTTCCGATCGCGCAATGGAGGAGGAAACGGTGTTATGCAGTTTCCAGAAGAATAACCGCAGGGAAGAACCATCTACGACGGTGGATAATTTCGCCTCCAATGACACCTCAAAGTCAGTCAGATTGGGATCGCGCCCCAGCACTAGGTACTCTACAGGATACATATCCACTTCCTTATTTTGGACAACATACATATTCAGGTGGTGTCGGCAGTAAGGACAGGGGTACATTGTGGCAAATAGTTGGAAGAAATCTTTGAAGATTGCTACTGCGGCTTTTTGCTGTACATCGGTTTTGGTACACACAATCTCAGCTGTGGTATGGAAGAAGCGCCACACTGCTGGGCCAATGTAGTAGGGGAAGCTGACTCGCATTTGGGAATCCTTCACCTCAGTCCGATCTAGATAGACATCAATGAATGCTACATACTGTGATAGCGCACCTGATTCTCGTCCAAACTCTAGGCGTTCGCGGCGTTTCTGCACTCCATTCAGGTAGTGATGGGTTAACCGCCATGCTTGTTTGAGTATCAATTTCTGTTTGGGAGTGCAATCGGCAAAATTTTCGGCAACATCCGCCCCGTAGCGGTTAAATTCTCCTGAGTTTTTTGTACACTGATACCACTCATCCAAAGCCGCCTCGTCGGGTACGGTGTTACTTTGGATATCTGCTGTGGTAGAAACACTAAACGCTGCCAACAATTTTGGCATAAAGTCTTCATACCAATATGTTACTGGCATGATTGCACCATCTACTTCCTCGGTTGCTTGGGAGAGAATAACGCGGTTCCACTTATTCAAATAGTCTTTTGGATTTCCCGCAGATTTAGTTGGTGGTGGAGCCATTTCTTCGTTCAGTTCTATTCCCCTGAGACGATTAAGTTCGTTAATCGCCAACACACCTTCTACGATGTCACCCAAGCTGAGACTTTTCTTTTTGATCGTAATTGCAAACTCGACTCCAGCTGCAAACTTTTCTTTGACATTAGCAAATTTACTCCGAGCTTCTAAAATCGCTTGCTGTTCTGCCAACATTTCTGGTGTCTTTGCCACTGTTTGCCAGTTTTTGATCCGCTCGTGCAATCGAGCATATTCATCGGCAATTGATTCAACCACTGCATCCAGGACGGGGTAGCAATCCTCGGATACTATACCTAATGCTTTGTACAGTGCGATCGCTTGTTTGACAAACTCCACAAAATCAGTAATTCTATATGGCAAGTTTTTCACCCGCAAATGAGTTTCGTGATTTGCAGAGAAACTTTCACGAAAACTGCGGTAGGCTGCTCCTTGAATCAAACGAAACAAACCAATCTGCATTTGCAAGGGAGACGTACCGCTTTTTTTCTGATTCGGTGAGTTTGGGTGTTGTACTAACTGTTCTCTTAGTTGTGCCAACTCTGGAGTCGTTGCTTCTGGTATCGGCTGGGTGCTGGCTGCTGCGGCCTGATTGGAAGTAGCAACTGTCTTGAGCGAGCTGTTAAGGGAAATCGGTGAGTCTTGATAACCAGTTTTGCTTTCTGACTCCTTTGGTACTAACTGACAGAATTCCTCAAAGTCAATTGAGCCATCGCCATCATGATCTACTTCCTGCAACATCTCTTTCAATTCAGTGTCTGTCAGTCCAAACTGACTCATGACCGTCCGCAACTCAACGGCAGTAATTTGACCGCTACCGTCCTCATCAAAGGCACTGAAGGCTAACTTCAGGCGGCTTTGGCGATCGCCTACTTTCGCGATCATCAACGTTTTAAATTCTTCAAAATCGATAGTGCCTGACAAATCAACGTCAATCTCCTTAATCAAGTCACGCAGTCCCGCTTCCGTGGGATTTTGCCCTAGCGATCGCATTACCTCCCCCAGTTCCTCGGTTGAGATAGATCCGTTGCCGTCTACGTCTAATACTTTGAAAGCTTGCCACAATTTTTCTATTTCTTGTTCATCAATCATGGTTTTGTTCCAATTCCATAATGTGTCACTAATAAATTTATTACCATGTTTTCTAACAGCTACTTCAATGCTGTCTATAGGAATCATATTTGATTTCTGAAATTATCTACGTAGCTGGGGAGTGGGGAGTAGGGAGTAGGGAATAGGGAATCAGGCATCGACAAAGTTCAAACATTCATCGACAAAGCTCAAACGTTCATCGACAAAGTTCAAACATTCATCCACAAAGCTCAAACGTTCATCGATAAAGCTCAGAGGTTTATCCTAGAACATAATTTACTAGATGCAAAAGTCCTATACCCGATTGGGCATAACCACAGCCAACAACAAATATCTCTGTGTCTAATGCCCAATGCCCCATGCACCATGCCCAATTCCCAATCCTTTGTATTTGCGATCGCAAACTAACTTAACCTAAATATATGCCTTTAGCAGAGGTAAATTCAAAAACTATGTTAGATATTTAAGTAAATAGTAAGTATCAAGAAAAACGGAACTCAGTTTTAACCATACTTGCGATCGCTTTGTAAATTTGTCATTTGTTTATTCTGACAACAAATCTGGCTTTACGGGATTGATTGCAAATGCCCCTAGATAAAGTATCAAAAATTTTCTGTCTTTACTTATAAAAGCTCCTTTAGCTTTGCCTCATTTCTAAGAGTTGAAATGAGGCAATTTTCTATGTTGCCATACACCCACGCGTAATTTGTCATCGGGAATAGAGGCAAAGGTTAGTACTGCAAGTATTTAGTCTATCTTAGTACTATTTATTGCAAGTTAAGTTACATTTACGAACTTGCGCTCTCAATTTAATATAAGGCGAATTATTACTAATCTTTTGTAAAGGCTCTACTTTCAGGATGACTATCTTTTCTCCTTTTTTAAGTTTAATAATTGGTTGTGCGGATAAAGATTTTTCCTTCCTTAAATTCACTTCATATTTAACAGTTACTATTGCTCCTGTTGATGGTACGACAGGAGGAGCAATACTAGGAAATTCTTCAGAAGTTGATGGACGAAGAATTAGTTGTTTTCCAGCAGATAAAGCACCTGAAGTATTATTAACCATTCCTATCCATATCCAGCCAGTAGGATTTACTGTTTTTTTTGAATTTGAAGTTGGTTTAGGTGCTGATGAAGGGATCTCTAATAGACCAGGTGGTTCAGAAATGAAGCGTAGAAATATACCACCTAATACAAGCAAAACAACAAGTCTCACAGTGATGTTGCTGACTCTATTCCGGCGACGAGACCTTAATGGTCTAAACAAATATGAAAAGGTCGCTCTTGCCACATATATAAAAGTGTTTCCAGCAGCTTTTGCAACAAGTATCACAATTACCCTAATCCAATGTAGAATTTTTTTAGTAGAAAAAGCAGAATCAGTGAGTTCCTCGGCTACTTCTCGAATACCCGTAGCAATATTTGCAAAAGCTTTATCATAAGGTCTCCATTCAGTTATGGGTCTTTCACCCTTTGGTAAAACTTTGACATTAGGGAATGCGACCTTCCAATAATTATCGACTGGACGAAGCAGAATAGTAATAACACGAGATGTTTTAGCCCTATGCTGTTCCATAGCTTGTTTCGCCAAAACATCCCAGTGATAATCTGAAGCAGTAAATTCTGAACTAATTAGCACTAAAATTATATCGGCCTTCTTTAAATTTGTATCAATCTCACTTTCCCATTCCTTGCCTGGGCTAATCATACCTTTATGCCAATTGTTAATCACACCTTGCCGCTCTAAAGTACTGAGGTGTTCCTCTAATTTTTGCCGCATTTTTTCATCTTGTGCAGAGTCGGAGCAGCAATAAAAAACTTTTATAACTTTGGTATTCTGCATTAGTTTCAGCACCTATTAGTATGAAATCATTATTATTTTTTCATACTATTTTTTGTTTAATTTTTTGATATTTTATTTAGTCTCAATTATGAAGTTAAAACAGTGATTATTTACGATTTTACTGCCAATTCTTTTACAACTAACCGGATACCTTCAGCAACATTTAAAAATGCATCACTACGATTTCCCCACTTCTTAGCAGGTTTACCGCTTTTGGGCAGTGCTTGAAGCCTTCCAAAGGGTGCGCTCTCCCAATCAACAAAGTCGAGAATTATAGGGATAACTCTGGCTTCTTTGGCTTCATGCCGTTCCATTGCCCGTTTGACCTCGACATCCCAGCAATAATCTGAAGCGATAAAATTTGCACTTACAAGCAGCAAAATTATCTGAGATGAATCTAAGTGAGTGTCTATCTCATTCTGCCATTCTTTTCCCGCTCCAATTTTGCGATCATGCCATCCTGTAATCACTCCTTGCCGTTCTAAAAGAGTGAGGTGCTTTTCTAGTTCGTTGCGAAGTTTTTCATCTTCATGAGCATAAGAGTAAAACACTTCAATAGCTTGATCAGGTTGCAATGACATAAGTTGCTTTATGACTCGAATCTCTGAAAGTAGGTTTAAATTTATCAAAGTTGTCTGCTAAAACTTGCAGCTTTTCTTTGGAGTAGAAGGGATCACAAGATTGATTTAAATTTACAGAATAGTTCTTTATAAGACTCTACCATATAGCACTACTAAAGTAATAGCACTTGTTCATCTTTTCAAACTCTTTACCGACACTATTTTATCAGCTTCATCTACTGTTATTTGCGCCAGCCCAAACTGTTCAATTACTGCTGCATTTGTCGTCAAATGCCTACTCACTTCAGCCACTCGATACTGACTTTCTTGTAAAGCTAAAGCAGCTGGCAATAATAACTGATCTGCTAAATGTTCATCCACTGGTGCGTCAGTGTAATGAAACTTAAGCAGTTGCTGACAAGCAATCTCTGCAACTGTTTCCGCCGACAACCGCAAACGCCCAAACCCACCAAAGCCAGTTAAGCTATACTGATACTCAGCAGTTAAAAAAATACCCGCCCCAGGTGCTACGCCTCTTTCTCGCAAGGTCTGTACAGTAACCTTTAAATGGGCTGACCGTAACAAATTCTCCGCACGATTCGCCATCCGTTGGGGAATATGGGAAGGCAATTCCGTCACCACTGCTAGTCCTCGCACCTGTTGTAAATCTCCCCGTTCCAACAAGTTGATCCCAGCGAGTTTACCACCGCCATCCACCTGTAACTCTATCTCTCCCCCACCTTGGGGATACCACCCCCAAGCGCCTAATTTGACTTGGGCTTCTACACCCATGCGTTGCAGTATGGGCAGATAAACTTGCTCAATATACGTCGCTGTCGGGCTAAAATTTACATGAGTTCCACCCTTTAGTGTCACCAGGGAATTGCCAGATGCTAGTGCCAAAGGTAAGAGAATTGTCTGTAAAACTAGAGCGATCGCACCCGCAGAACCACCAAGTTGTGCTTTACTAACATCAAAGGTATAAATTCCAGCTTGCACAGCACTACCTGGGATGAATTCCAGCAGCATTGAACCTAAAGCATCACCTCGTAGTTGGGCATTACAAATTCTCGCCGCAGCCCGAACTGCTGTTAAGTGTTGTGCTGCTAATCCTGGCTTCTTGCGTCCAGCGCGAATGCCTGTAATTCGTATGGGTTCGCCGGTGATGGCGGCTAGGCTTAAGGAAGTGCGAAGAACTTGTCCGCCTCCCTCTCCGTAGGAACCGTCAATTTCAATCATGGGCGATTTTGGGATGTTGGATTTTGGGTTATCCCCACGGCAGTTAAAATCAAACCACAAATTATAAACGCCCAGCAACTAGCTTTTTGGAGAGAGGTTACACAAATATACAGAGAAATTTCTGATATGTGGGAACTCCAAAAAATAAATTATCCAATTTCACGCCCATCAAAACGACTTTTTCTCCCTCTGCTCCCCTGCTTCTTTTGACAAACATTTCGGCTCAATCCCTTAACGATGCTGAATTTTTCAGGTTACTGACAGTACTTTATGTTTATATCTAGTCTATGTACTTATTAATCAATTTAATATCAAGCTAATATGAGTCAAGATTTTTAAGTGCAATTGCTGGTGTTATGTAGCACATTAATATAATTTATGCAAGCGAAAATCTTGTGAAGATAGCTGCGGAAATATACTGAATAATTTAACAAAATTTATTATTTGCCTTCCGATGTCTCAGAAAATATACGCTCACAATCATTAACTAATATGGATATCCTTTATTAGAGCTAATTCGCTCTCAAAGTTAAGAAACTTGGTATCAGTTACTAAAACTATGACGAGTAGTGGGGCTGCTAATCACCCTTTTCTTTCAGAGAGGGGAACGCGTGACGATCCTAACGGCGCTAACGCAGCGATCGCGCAGCCTCTCGTGGAAATGCTGGCTCACCGTTTTTACCACTTTAGTCAGCAGCTACTTTTTCAACTAGGAAGGTAAAAAATGGAACGGGCTATTTACAAAAAGAATATAGGCAGTTTTGTAATAGCAGTCGCAATTATGACTGGTGTTGGCATAATCTCATATCTGAGTTTGCTTCAGTATAGAGAAAACGCTCAATGGGTAACACATACACGCGAGGTGCTTGAAAAGACAAAAGAAGTAATGTCACAGATTAAAGATGCAGAGACTGGACAACGGGGCTATCTTCTCACGGGCAAAGAACGGTATCTGGAACCGTATCGCACTGCAACTAGCGAGATTGCCGAGAAACTTCAGGCTCTGCGCCAATTGACTGCGGACAACCCAAATCAACAGCAGCGGTTCGATCGCCTTGAACCCCTAATTGCTAAAAAACTGGTTTTGATTGAACAGACGATTAACGCTAGGAGCAAAAATTTAGAGTCCGCGCTGCAAATAGTTCAGACAGATCGGGGTCAGCAGATTATGGAGGACATCCGAATCCTGACTACAGCTATGGAGAATGAAGAGA
The DNA here is from genome assembly GCF_034531255.1 of Nostoc sp. ChiQUE01b. Classification (NCBI taxonomy): domain Bacteria; kingdom Bacillati; phylum Cyanobacteriota; class Cyanophyceae; order Nostocales; family Nostocaceae; genus Nostoc; species Nostoc sp. ChiQUE01b. The sequence goes on from NZ_JAVRBM010000039.1 coordinate 65,075, forward strand.
ATAAGTTGTTGAAACAGCGATCGATGAAGGCGAACGCCAGCGCTCATCAAACAACTTTGCTGACTATTTTTGGCAGCATTATCGCTTCTGTTATCGTCGGTTTCGCAGCTACGATCACCAATCAGGAACTCGTCAAACGTAAGCGGATGGAAAATTCTTTGCAAAAGGCTCGTGATGAATTAGAAATAGAGGTTAGCAAACGGACTGCTGAACTGAGAAACACTAACGAAGAATTGCAAACTGAAATTAATGAGCGCAAAAAGGCGGAGTCAGAGATTCTGCGTCTGAACGTCCAGCTTGAGCAGCGAGTTGCAGAACGCACAGCACAACTCGAAGCCACTAATAAAGAGATGGAAGCATTTAGTTATTCTGTGTCTCACGATCTGCGGGCCCCCTTGCGGAGCATCGACGGCTTTAGTCAAGCACTTTTAGAAGATTATGCTGACAAGCTGGACGGGCTAGGTCAAAACTACCTCCAACGAGTGCGTGCAGCCACCCAGCGGATGGCACAACTAATCGACGATTTACTGAATCTGTCACGATTGACGCGTAGTGAGATGCGTTACGAAAAAGTCGATCTCAGCGCATTGGTGGAGGCGATCGCAATAGAGTTGCACAAAACCCAACCAGAACGCCAAGTAGAGTTTATCATTACGCCAGGATTGGTTGCTAATGGTGATGCTCATCTGTTACGGATCGTGCTAGAAAACCTGCTGGGTAATGCCTGGAAGTTCACAGGAAAACATCCAAAAGCCCGAATAGAATTTGGGCTTTTACAGCAAGATGACACCCATCTATATTTTGTCCGTGATGATGGCACAGGCTTCGATATGGCCTATATTGACAAACTCTTCGGTGCTTTTCAACGCCTGCACGCCATGACTGAGTTTGAAGGTACTGGCATCGGATTAGCTACTGTGCAGCGCATTGTTCACCGTCATGGTGGCCGTGTCTGGGCCGAGAGCGTAGTGGAGCAAGGCGCAACATTTTACTTTACCCTTTAACTTGAGGAATACAACATGATTTTACTTGTAGAAGACAATCCTGACGATGAAGCGCTAACCCTACGCGCACTTAAGAAAAACAATATTCTGAACGAGGTAGTGGTGGCACGCGATGGGGTGGAAGCTCTAGATTATCTCTTTGGTAAAGGTGTGTACACCGATCGCGACATGAGCGTTATGCCAAATCTCATCCTTCTAGATTTGAAGTTGCCTAAAATGGATGGTCTGGAAGTTTTACGACATCTACGAACCGACGACAGGACAAAAATCCTTCCCGTCGTCATTCTCACCTCGTCCAAAGAGGAGCAAGACTTAATCAATGGTTACAGCTTGGGTGCTAACAGCTATGTTCGGAAACCAGTAGATTTTTCCCAATTCAGTGAAGCGGTGCGACAACTAGGATTGTACTGGTTTGTCTTAAACGAATCACCGCCAAGGGTATAGGCAGGGGGAAAGAAGAATTGTATCAAAGGTCAAGTGCCACGAGATACAAAGTGTCCACGATCAACCCCACGTTTTTAAACGTGGGTTCCAACTGAACCTCCCGCCTCCAAAATATAGATGCAAAGCTGACTTTCTTAATTACGAATTACGAATTACATGAGTATACCACTGCGTGTATTACTTGTTGAGGATTCAGAAGACGACGCTTTGTTGCTGCTGCGTGAACTACAACGTGGTGACTATGAAGTAACCTTTGAACGGATTGATACACCCACAGCCATGAAAGCTGCGATCGCAGGGCAAACATGGGATATCGTTATCTGCGATTATTCTATGCCCACCTTTAGCGCCCCTGCTGCATTGAAGCAGGTTAAGGAAAGTGGACTTGACCTGCCATTCATTATCGTTTCAGGAACTATTGGTGAAGATACCGCAGTCGCCGCTATGAAAGCTGGTGCTCATGACTACATTATTAAAGGCAATCTAGCGCGACTTACCCCTGCTGTTGCCCGCGAGTTGCGTGAGGCACTAGTGAGACGGGAGCGTAAACAAGCAGAGGAGCAGATTAAAGCATCCCTTCAAGAAAAAGAGGTGCTATTGAAAGAAATTCATCACCGGGTAAAAAATAATTTGCAGATTATTTCTAGTCTGCTCAACCTGCAAGCAGACTATCTCAAGGACAATCAAGCCCTTGAGGTATTCAAAGATAGCCAGAACCGGATTGAATCAATGGCTCTGATCCACGAGAAACTATATCAATCTCAAGACTTGGCAAGGATTAATTTTGCCGACTATATCCAAGATTTAGTAACTAATTTATTTTATTCATACAACGTTAATTCCAGCGATATTACCTTGAAAATGAACGTTGAAGAGGTTTTTCTAGCCATTGATGCAGCTATTCCTTGCGGTTTGATTATCAATGAACTTATTTCAAATTCTCTAAAATACGCCTTTCCCCAAACAGAGACGGGAGAAATTTCTATTGACTTTTACTTCGATGAAGTAAACTTATATACACTTTTTATCAGTGATAATGGTGTCGGTTTTGCCCAAGATTTTGACTTTCAAGCTACAGAATCATTAGGTTTACGATTAGTCAAAGGTTTAATACATCAGCTACAAGGCAATATCGATTTTATCAGCAATCAGGGAGTAGAGTATAAAATTATATTTCCAAAGAAAATTTTCTAAATTTAGAAGCTAAAGAAAAACATGAATCCAGTAAATATATTAGTTGTTGAAGATGAATTCATCGTGGCAATGGATATACAAAATCGGCTAAGGAAATTTGGATACACTGTTATGGGGCTTGCTGATTCGGGAGAGGAAGCAATTAAGAAAGCAGCAGATGATTCTGTAGATTTAGTTTTAATGGATATTCACCTCAAAGGAAATATGGACGGTGTGCAGGCCGCTCAGATAATTCATAATCTTTTTAAGATTCCAGTCATATATCTGACTGCTAATGCAGATGAATCAACGTTGAGTCGAGCAAAAGTGACAGAGCCGTTTGGCTACATTCTCAAGCCTTTCAAAGAAAAAGAATTAAAGTTCACAATTGAAATTACCCTTTCTAAACATCAAACTGAAAAAAAATTAAAACAGAATGAACAATGGCTAACTACTGTACTTAAAAGTATTGGAGATGCTGTGATTACTAGCGACGAAGTTGGAAATGTGAATTTTATGAATCCAATTGCGGAGGTACTGACGGGTTGGAATTATGCAGATGCGTTTGGTAAAGAAGCAACAGAAGTATTCAATATTGCTCATGAAGAAACTCGTATAATAATTGAGAGTCCTCTAAAGCAAGTCCTTCAGTCGGGCGTTACTGTCGGTCTACCAGAACAGACGATACTGATTGCTAAAAACGGTACAGAAATCCCAATTGATGATAGTATCGCACCAATTAAAGATGACAATGGTAACATTACGGGTGCAGTTTTGGTCTTTCAGGACATCACCGAACGCAACCAAATTCTGGAGGCATTAGCGCGTCGCCAGCAAGAATTCAAAGCACTAGTTGAAAATGCACCTGATATTATTTCCAGATTTAACCCTCAATTGCGCTACGTTTACATTAATCCAGCTATTGAAAACATTACAGGAATATCAGCCGAAACATTTATTGGCAAAACAAACGCAGAGTTAAATCTGCCGGAAGAATTTTGCCGGATATGCGATCGCAAGCTCCAGCAAGTTTTCCAAACGAAAGAAGAAACGGAGTTTGAATGCAATTTAGCGATCGCCCAGCAAACAAGACATTACCATACCCGTCTTGTGCCTGAATTGGCTAGCGATGGATCAGTATATTTTGTTTTAAGTATCGCTCGTAACATTACTGCTCTCAAACTTGCGGAAGCGCAATTAATTCATGATGCCTTTCACGATATACTAACCGGCCTGCCAAACCGTGCCTTATTTATGGAACGGCTAGAACGTGCGCTCATGCAGACAAAACGACGCGCGAACTATAGATTCGCTGTTCTCTTTCTAGACCTAGATCGCTTCAAAGTTGTCAACGACAGTCTCGGTCATACAATTGGCGACCAACTACTAACTGCCCTTGCTCGGAGATTGGAGAATTGCTTGCGCTCTGGAGACACAGTTGCCCGTATAGGGGGAGATGAGTTTACAATTTTGCTTGACGATCTCCAAAATGCCAATGACGTAACAAGCGTAGTGGAGCGGATACACGAAACTCTGACATCTGCGTTCCAACTCAGTGGGTACGAGGTATTTACCACCGTCAGTATTGGCATCGCCCTGAGCAAGGGTACTTATAACCTACCAGAGGAACTCTTGCGCGACGCTGACATTGCAATGTATCGCGCTAAAGCATTGGGTAAGGCACGCCATGAAATATTTGACTCAACTATGTACACCCAAGTAACGCAGCTATTAGAGTTAGAGATGGATCTACGACGGGCAGTTGAACGCCAGGAGTTTCAGGTTTACTACCAGCCAATTGTTTTATTAGAAACTTACAAAATTATTGGCTTCGAGGCTCTCGTTCGCTGGCAGCACCCGCAACACGGATTAGTATCTCCAGACAGCTTTATTCCCCTAGCAGAAGAAACTGGGCTGATTATCCCTATTGGTTATTGGGTACTAGGCGAGGCTTGTCGGCAGATGCGTGCTTGGCAAGTACAATTTCCTACTGACCCACCCTTGACAATCAGTATAAATCTTTCCACTAAGCAGTTTTCCCAACCCGATCTGATTGAGAAAATTAACCAAATTATCCAAGAGACTGGTTTGGAAAGTGGCAGTTTAAAGCTGGAGATTACCGAAAGCGTACTTATGGAGAATATTCAATTAGCAACTTTTATGCTCTTGCAACTGCAACAGATGAATATCCAATTACACTTAGATGATTTTGGCATCGGCTATTCATCCTTGAGTTACCTGCACCGCTTTCCCAGTAATGCCTTGAAGATCGATCGTTCCTTTATTGCTAAGATTGGTGCTAATGGAGAAAACTTAGAGATTGTTCAAGCGATCGTCACCCTAGCACAGAATCTAAATATAGATGTAATTGCAGAGGGCGTAGAAACACTAGAGCAACTGGCACAACTTAGAGTGATGAAATGCAAATATGCACAGGGATATTTTTTCTCCCAACCCCTCGAGCGCAAGTCGGTAGAAACATTAATTTTATCTGGCATTGAACCTAGATATTAACCAGTCTTTAGCTTCGGTAACTAACCCGACAAAAGCCCGATATTGCAAGCAATTCAGAACCGCTATAGCAATCCGATTTGATGGGCGTGAATTACTCGTAGAGACTAGGGACTCTTTACTGGGGATGGTGGGGCCCCTCTGGGGATAAGGGGTAATGGGGACTCTTAAGAAGGAATAAAGGTGTACTGAGTTTTTTTCACGCAATCAAATATGAGTCCTATATAGTTAATTTGTGTTGTTAACCAAATTCTTGGAGGCGCAGCTAAACTTACCCTCAAAAAGCATCAAGCTTTAAGAAAGCTGCGAAAACTAATGACTGATGACTTTTTCAATCACAAAAAGCTACTTTTTGACCTATGGGCATCAAGTTACGATTGGTTCTTTCCTTCAGTGTTTTATCGAGCCGTTCACCAACGGTTGCTGGAGTACGTCGATTTACCAGAGCCAGCAAATGTACTTGATATAGGCTGTGGTACTGGACGCTTGCTTGAACGCCTTGCTACTCAGTTTCTTGATCTACGAGCTACCGGATTGGATTTATCTGCTAATATGTTGCGGGTAGCAAGACAGAGCACCCGCCACCGTCCACGCTTAATTTATATTGAGGGCAAAGCTGAGTCTATTCCCTTTGCTGATGGTCAATTTGATGCCGTTTTCAGTACTATCAGTTTCTTGCACTATTTGGAACCTAAACAGGTGGTTAGTGAGGTAGCACGGGTACTTTCTCCTGATGGACGTTTTTATTTGGTTGACATTACTTCTAAACAAGAGACAGAACCTCAATTATTGCCAATCTCTCCCCGTGGAATTAGACTCTACAGCCCTAATCAACGTCAACTTCTTGGCTCCTCTGCTGGGCTATTATGTTTGAATCACCATTATTTACTAGGGCCTGTCTTACTAACAATTTTTGCTAAACCTCCAAGTTGAAATAGGGAATGGGGGAGAGTAAAGGGCTGGAAACCTCTTGTATCAAGCCTTGTTCTGCATATCTTAAATTACGAATTACGTAGCTTGCTTCTCGCCAAAGGCGAGTATTACGAATTACGAATTACGAATTAGTCTGACCTTGATATTCCATAAACACCACAGGAACTTTGAGCAGCCTTTTAGCTAACTGCGAGAATCTAAATTTCTCCTTGAGCGTAGATAAGCCTACTGTCTTAGGAAATTGTGGCAAGTCTTCAAAAGATATTGGCACAAAACCAAAGCGACTGTAAAACTGCGCCAATCGTTCACCTAAACATTCAAGATAAAGTGGTTGCGTTGCTGTATTAATCAAATGCTGCGTTAGCAAAGTACCCAAACCGCGACCTCTCCAAGCTGATGCAACGACCAAACTACCAAGTTCTTGTGCCCCTGAGAAATTACGTAGCTGTCCACAAGCTACCAGATTCTCATTGTATTCAATTACCCAAAATTGCTGCCAATTTAATTGGGTTGGGTCGAGTTTCGCTGAAAACACCAGCAATCGAATCGACCACTGATCCCCAGAGGTTGCCTTGCGAAGGACACATCCAGATGGTAACGATAGATTGCTCTGGTTCATTAATGACATTTTGATAGTTTGTATCATAATCATCACACCATACTATTCATTTAGATCCAGTCAGATCGTTTGCTATTTTCTGTCAACTATCAATAAAGCAATTTTAAAAGCGTCTTGGACATCAAACCCGTTCCAAGTTCTCCCTTAACGACAGTAAGCGTTCTAAAGCTAACAAATTCTACATTTCTGGATTTTTGTCAGCATACATGAGTAGTACTAAACAATACTTCCGATAGAGGCAAGAAGCAGCCATAACTATATTCTGGATAGATGTACTCAAACCTCTAATCTTCTTAAGATAATCCCAAGATTAAATAAATAGGAATGTAATCATGGCTGAAGAACAAAAACAAAAATCTGATAATCAAGAAACTACGCCCAGTTCTTCTGGTGGTTACCAAACCACCGTTGACGAAAGTACCCGCCAAACTGGCGATGCTGAAAAGACTGATGCTAAATCCACTGCTACACCAGAAGCACCAGAAAATGATTCTGTAGCAGGTAGCCCTAATCAGGGAACTGAGTCACGTTAATTCGTTTGAACTTTCCCAAGTTTTAATCATCTTGTCAGGTTTTTTGTAATCACCCTAATAGAGTAAGTATCGAGTGGATATGTGGTGTAATAGCTACAATTATCCACTTATTTTTTTGTGTTATGAGCTACATTATCTCTACCAGGATAATAGTCTCAATATCTTGAGCGAATTTTTGAGGTTTTCCGCCGTCTTCATGCTCGTCGAGAACAGTATGGTGGTCGCATCTGGGCTGAGTCGGAACCGGGGCGAGCGTAGAAACAGTATTTTATCTTACCTTCAACGCAAATTAAGGTATCTTTAAATATATATCTAATAACCGCCTAATAACATTCTAGTAAGCGCATGATTTCTATCCCTATCTAAAAAATAGGAAATCAGGTGATTATCTGACAAATTGATATAACCCTGTACTATGGAAAAGCTCACAATTCACATTCTATTAGTAGAAGATAGTACAAGTGATACTCATCTGCTACGCCGGATATTTTTAAATTCAGATCAAAAACAATGGCAGATGTTACATGTTGAACGTTTATCTGAGGCAATAGAAGCTAGCAGGAAAAACTCTGCGTCCACCCTTAATAATTCTCAGATAGAGAGTCGAAAGCAACGCAGATTCGACCTAGTTTTGTTAGACCTCAGCCTTCCAGACTCTATTGGACTGGAGACGTTGAAAGAATTTAAGGCAGCAGTACCTGATATCCCAGTTGTGGTATTAACAGGTGTTGATGATGAAGATTTAGCACTGCAAGCATTAGCAGAAGGAGCGCAAGACTATCTAGTTAAAGATAAAATGACTATACAACGGTTAGTGCGTGCCATTCGCTATGCTATTGAAAGAAGCGAAATTATCAACCAACTACGCGAGAGTGAAGAACGCACCCGTCAAGCGCTAGCAAAGGAACAGGAACTCAACGAGTTAAAGTCAAACTTTGTAGCAATGGTTTCTCACGAGTTCCGCACTCCTATGACAACGATTCGGACGGCTGTAGATATCCTTGAATATAACAACAATAAACTCACTGATGACCGGAAAACTAAATATTTTGATCGAATACAAAATGCTATCAATCAGATGCTTAATCTCTTAGATGAAATGTTGTTCTTGAGTAAAACGGAAACAGCTAAACTCGAATACAAACCTACACTTTTAAATTTAGAAAATTTCTGTAGCGAACTCACAGATATTCTTCAACTAAATGCAGGTAGTAAGCACAGTATTATCTTTACTTTTCAAGGGAAATCGACTCAAGCCCAAATGGATGAAGACCTACTAAATTGTATCTTAACCAATTTGATTTCCAATGCCATCAAATATTCCCCTGAAAATGACACTATTTGGTTTGATTTGATTTGCAAAGATCGCCTCGCCATTTTCCAGATCAGAGATCGGGGAATGGGCATTCCTCTCAAAGATCAAACTCATCTATTTCAAACCTTCTATCGTGCCAGTAATGTGGGTGTAATTCAAGGAACAGGACTGGGACTCACTATAGTTAAAAAATGTGTGGAGCTACATGGTGGTGATATTCAATTAGAAAGTGAACAGGGTGTTGGCACAACAGTAATTGTCACTGTGCCACTACAATGATTAGGCAAATAAATTATCATAATTGGGCATTGGGTACAAGAGGCAGAGGGGCAGAGGGGCAGAGGGGAAAGACTTACTGCTACTTCTCCCCTGCTCCCCTGCTCCCCTGCTCCCCTGCTCCCCTGCCCCCCTGCTTATTTTGGTGCTTGGGGATTTGGCGTTGGACAAGTTTTGTTAGCAAAATCACACTGATAAATATAGGGTTCTTGCCAACTCAGGGGAATTTCTAACAAGTCTCGCGTTCCTGTCATACCTTGTCCAATAAATAGCAACAAAGCAATGCAGTTTAAAATCGTATGGACGATACGCCAGCGATTGGACTTATCTTGATAAATGTCTTGAACAATTGCTAATGAAAAAATCATTAGCAGTGCTGCGGTAATTCCAATATAATAATGTGACCAATACCACTCATTGGTGCGGCGATAAACTCCATCCTGACAGCCTAGAATTACTAAACCTGCACCAGTTAAAGTTGCAAAAACTGCCCGCCACACCCGCTGCTTTGCCCGATAAAGAAATACTAACGAGGTGATGGTGGCAGCAAATATTAGCAGTATAAAAATAATTTGAAAAGGTTTTTGATTCCACAATTGATTTTTGATAATATTTTTGCAAATAGGGTAGCTTAATCCGATTAAAGTTAATCCAACAACTGCACTTGTGAGCCTTTCACCTAACTGCTTATGTTCTGCACCAACCACTGGAGGAATTTTACTCTTACTTCCCGCTAAAATTTGCATTCGGCGTTGGCGTGTTTGCCAAGCAAAATTAACTACTGTACCAATGAGTGGAAACACGATTATAATTGCGATCGCTGGATGTAAAAGACCAAGAAAATCTGTTATTTGCATACAACACCTTTCAATGAATCATTGAATTCATCACAAAGGATAATTTAAAGCATCGTACCATTACTTAAATTAATTTCAGATGAGAATTTGTTTAATATTTATTTTTGTTGTTTTTAGCTGATTTTAATCAAGAACCTATTTAAATATCTTATAAAAGATGATGATTCTAGCAAATATTTCCATATATCCAGGACTTACGCAAGATGTGCCTAAAAACCTGATTATTGCGTAGCGGTAATTCATGAATTACCGCTACTTTCGTTATGTTTTGCGTAAGTCCTAATTTTTTCAAAAAATACATTACTACGTAGATTTTCTATTTTCCAGAGCAAGTAATTATTGTCACCATATACAACAAACGTTTTACAATTATAATTTGTTTCTATTTGTTTGCGCCAGCTATCTGAAGGATTCAGTAAAAAAATATCAGTGAACCCATCAGGAATATTGGGGATAGAAGGGTCTTTTACTAATTGAAACTGCACTTTTGGCTGTACAAGATAGCTGAGAGAAAAGATATTACCATAATTAATATCAGAATCATTGCTAATCAAAAGTGGATGATTAGCCTGATTGATAATTTTTGCAACTTGTGGATTACCAGAGCTAATAACCTTACTCCACCAAGTTTCAGCCTGAGAACTCACTCCATAAGAAACTAGCCCACAAATAATCACTAGTCCCATGATTATTTGCCAGATTCTCCGGCGTATAAAACTCTTATTATATAACTGCGTAGCTAGTAGGTAAGTAACAGCTAGTTGAATTCCTAAATAAGATATCAATAAATAACGTTCTGCAAGCGATCGGATACCTCCAAAAAGTAAATCTGGTAGCATTAAAGGTAATGCAGGAATCATAATCAGAGTGACGATAAACAACCAGATTTTATAGTTAGTTGTTCGACAAATAAAATAAATAGAATATCCAATAAAAACTAAAAAAAATGGCGTAATTACATAGCTATACAGATTTTCAAAGCCAAAGTCTAAATCAAGAAAAATCCGATTTAACTGTAAAAGCCAAGATTTAATTAAAATGTCTAAAGGTAAATGTCTTTTTGTCCAGGCTGTTGAACTCTCTACTTGCAAAAAGTTAACTATCATAACCAATATCCAAGGTGTAAAAGCTAAAAATCCTGCTAAAGATGCTAATAAATAAGCTTTAACTGTTCTAGTAAACCTAAATTTCGCGGTGGAAATTACATAAATACCATGAGCGACTACGACAAATCCACTGAACAAAAATGTATAGAGACTAAGCACCAAAGTGACTGCATACATTCCCCAATTTAATATGCGTAGTACTCCCTCTTTTGATTCCAACCGTAATGCTCGTAGCAATGAAGCACTGCATAGTAATACAGTTACTATCCAAAGAATATATTCTCGTGCTTCTTGGGCGTATACTAAGTGAATAGGGGAGATAGCCATGAGTGCGATCGCAACCTCTGATACCCATGCCGATGCTTTAAATAATTCTCGACATAGCCAATAAATACTAGGAAAAATCAACAAGCTGATACATGCTGATAAACTTCTGATTACCGTCACAGAATTGCCAAATCTTTCCACCCAAAACCGAGCGAGTATATAATACAGTGGTGGATGCTGTGGATCGTCTACTTGCAAAGATGTAATTGTGTCACTTAAGCCTTTCTCCATATTGGGACTTTGGAATTTGGCAAAACTTTCCTTATTAATTATGCGACCATTAAATATTTGCTGCTTGACTTCATTTACCGTATAACCAGAAATCCGCAATGAAGTGAAAGTCTCATCATGCCAGTAAACTTTGCGATCAAGGTTAAAAAAACGAAAAAATATACCCACCATTAACAAAACTACAATGAGAAACCGCAACCTATTTGGAGCAAGTTGGAGATGCCGCATAACTAAATTTCACAATAACTTGTACAACAATGATCTACTTTAACAAAACAACTTTTTGTATCAAGTGGGAAAAGTGGATTTAGTAGGATGTTTTGTAGGAATCCTTCAAGCAGACTGATCTGTACAACAAGGAACTTTTCAAAAGTTGGCAGCTATGGAATAATTGTTTGCCCAGTTGATAGCTTGGCAGATAATTTATTATTAGGTGAGATATTACGTCTGCGCAAATTACGAGTTTTAACTAATTTCCAGACTGAATAATAGTTATCACTATAAACAATGTTTGTCTTGAATTGATACTTTTTTTCTATTATTTTGCTCCAAGTGTCTGAAGGATTAAGTAAAAATACATCAGTAAATCCATCAGGAATTTTAGGAATTTTTTGATTGTTCACCAGCAGAAATCGCACTTTTGGTTCCAAAAGATAACTTAAAGAAAAGATATCACCATAATTATTGCCCAAAGCATCACTAATCAAAAGTGGACGATTGCTCTGATTGATGATTTGGGCAACTTGTGGATTGCCAGAATTCATCTCCTTATTCCACCAAGTTTCTGCCTGGGAACTCACCTTAGAAGAAATCAAACCACAAATAATTACTAATGCCATGATTATGTGCCAAAAGCTCCGACGCGATCCGCTCCCATTATATAGTTGCGTAGCTAGTAAATAAGCAACAGCTACTTGGATTCCTAAATAAGATGGGATTAAATATGCTTCGATAGACACTCGTATCCTCCCAGCAATTAAATCTGGCAGTATTAGGGGTAATGCTGGTACTACAATTAACGTGATGAGAAAAGACCAAACTTTATAGTTAGTTGTTTGACAAAGAAAATAAATTGAATATCCTACCAAAGTTAAAAAAGCTAGTGCAATTAAATAGCTTAGAGGGTTTTCCGAACTAAGATTTATATCAAAAAAAGTTCGGACTAACTGCATTAATAAAAAAGGAAATATAGGTATCAAATCTGAATGCATTGTTGTTTTGTCTGCGGAAATTAAAAATTGAAAAAAGTCACCAGTCACAACTGTTATCCAAGGCATGAAAGCTAAAAAACCGACTAGTGATGCTAGCAGATAAGTTCTTACAGTTTCAGTAAACTGAAATTTGGCAGTTATTATTACATAAATTCCGTGAGCAACTGCTATAAATGCACTCCAAATAAATGTATAAAGACTAATGGCTAAAGTGACTGCATAAATGCTCCAGATAGCGAACAAATCTGGTTTTTGTCTTTCTTTTGCTAGCTCATCTTCTCGCCGTATGGCTTGTAGCAGAGACGCACTGGATAGTAAAATGGTGACTAACCAAAGAATATATTCTTGTGCTTCTTGGGCGTATACTAAGTGAATAGGGGAGATTGCCATGAGTGCGATCGCAACACCAGGAACCGATAATGGCACATTAAATAATTCTCGACATAGCCAATAAACACAAGGGAAAACTAGCAAACTAATGCAGGCTGATAAACTTCTAATCGCCGTCACCGAATTCCCAAAGATTTCCATCCACAATCTGGCTATTATGTAATATAACGGTGGATGCTGAGAATCTTGTTTTGCCAAAGACATAATTGTGTCATTTAAGCTTTTTTCTGGATTTGCACCTTGAAACTGAGCAAAACTTTCTTTGCCAATCACACGATTATTAAAAAGTTGCTGTTTAGCTTCATTAATTGTGTAACCAGAAATTCGCAATGAGGCATAAGTTTCATCGTGCCAGAAAACTTTACCATCAAGATTAGAAAAGCGAAACAATATACCCATCGTCAATAAGAAGATAGTTAAAAATCGCAACCAACTCGGAGCAAATTTGAGATGGCGCATAAGTAGTTTTCCCAATAGGTTGTCTAAAATCATTCAGTTAAATGAACTGAATGAGGTGCGTTCGTTAGGAATTATATCTGAGTTTGTTCATTAGACATAGCTAAGGTACTTTGATGGGGAGTCATCTGATTTGAAAGATTGACAATAAATATCTCTCTTCTATTAACCCTGAAAACAATTACACAAGGTTGTATCAAATATCGCAAAACTGACTTTGGTTTTGTAGTCGAGATACGAATGTGGAGTAAAATATCATAAATTGGTAATAAATTAGGTTTCTCATGGAACTGAAGCGGACATTTTCTAATACATCTTGGGAGTCAAAAGTAGGTTACTGTCGAGGCATAAGAGTCGGAAGCCAGATTTATATTTCTGGTACTACACCAGTTGATACCACAGGAGGTGTTTTTGCTCCTGGCGATGCTTATGCACAAGCAAAGCGCTGTTTTGAAATTATCCACAAAGCTTTACAAGACTTAGATGCCGATCAAAGTAATGTTGTACGGACTCGGATGTTTGTTACAAACATTAGCTGTTGGGCTGAATTTGGACGCGCACATCAAGAATTCTTTGGAGAAAATCCACCAGCTTCAACTATGGTAGAAGTTAAATCCTTAATTGATCCAGCGATGTTAATTGAAGTTGAAGTTGATGCGATCGCCCCAGATTCAGAGTGATAAACATCAAACTTTAGCTTCTGTAGCTGCCTGTAACTGACTGTAGCTAGAGAATATTTACAGAATTTGGTAACGCCACCTAGCAAAGTCTTTGCCATTAGATATAGTTAAAAAATCAATAGTTTTAAACTGGCGATCAATAGCTGGAACACTACATATTTTAGCTCCAATATTCAAATATGCCTGCAAAATTTTAGGAATTTCAAAATTATATTTATCTGGACAATTTTGAGGTATTTCTAAACAAGATTGGGGATTTGGATAAACTAAAATACTCGGATGCATTAAGTTATTCTGCTGAAAATAATCATAAGCGCAATTAGCTTGCCAAGGACATTGTGTTAGTAATGATGCACAACCAAAGAAATATTGATTTTTACTCCAGATGAGATAATTTGCCAGCCCTTCCCAGAGTAGCAAAAGTGCCTGACTATTGCGATATTCTTTAGCTATACATGCACGCCCAACTTCCACTGATACCTGAAGCACAGAATTGGGAATTCCATTAAGATTAAATATATCGGTAGCATCAAAACCCAATCTTTGAGAAGCCATTGTATAGGTTTGCATCCGATAAGTTCCAATCGTTTTACCCGTATGTTTGGAGATTAGAATTAAATGATGGCAAACCGCATCAAACTTATCTATATCCATCTGGGTAAAATTAGAAGCAGAAAATCCTAAGCCTAGTTCAAGATTAAAAACTTCAAAGCGCAACCGAAAAATTGATTCTAATTCTTCTTCAGTTGAAGCCAGCCGTAGGGTATATTTTTCAGTTTGAAGGACGGGAAAATCTTCAAGAGGAGGAGGATTCAGTGGGTAATTGATGCGTCCAGAAACTTCCATCTATCTTCCTACTTAGATTTGCGAAAATATTCTACTAGGATTTAGGCACTATACAAATAGCTCACATTATGCATTAATGTGTCGAAGTGTAATTGAGACAGTTTTCGATCAAATATCCTTTAGAGCAATACGCTTGGATTAAGGATTTTTGGTACTGATTTTTGACCTGTAAAGACGCGTTAGCGCAGCAAAACGTTAGCATAGTGGGGCAAAGCCCAGTCCAATTTCGCGTCTCTACCAAGGATTTTAGGTTGAACTGAACGGTATTGTGGTTTAGAGAGCTTTTTTACTTTGTTAGATTAGGGTTAGAGTGCTCTTATTATGGAGATTAATTCCCAAAAAATCTGGCAATAAGATACAAAATTTTCTTTTGATATACGCTATAGATGTAAGTCATACCATTTTACACAAACCCTCATATATAGCAATCCGATTTTATTCGGTGAATTCTCGTCGAGACTAGGGACTGGGAAGAAGGAATAAAGGTGTACTGAGTTTTTTTCACGCAATCAAATATGAGTCCTATATATTGTGGTGGCACTTACCCTCAGTGAGGAAGTTATGTCAATTGATCGACCGAGAGAACTTGCTATGGTGTTCAAAAGTTGAACTATCCCAACGAGCCTTATCAAAAAGATTTTTAGAATTTCCAGCTTTAAAACCAGTTCTGAATTTGCTAACTGCACATCAGAAGGCTATTCCCGCTTGCTAGAGTGTGAGTAGTTCACGTAAAATATAGTGCCATTGTTGCGGCAGTTCTCATGATCTCATCTGCGTCGTTTGACACATTAGAGTCTTTACAGGCGGATATCGCTGAATTGATCGTTCGTTTACCGACATTAAAAAATCGGCAATTTATTCAGCAAGCACTTACTACTATTGTTCGTCTGGCTGATACCGAAATTGAGCGTCTCGATTGGAAAATCTTATCCGCTGCATTAGCAGATATGGAGCGCGGTTTCCAGCTTTTTTATGATTACCGACACGTTCGCAAAGTCACCATCTTTGGTTCTGCCCGTCTAGCGCCAGATAGACCAGAATACCAAATGGCCCTTGAATTTGCTCGTGCTATTTCTCAATTAGGATTTATGGTGATGACTGGTGGTGGTGGTGGAATCATGCAGGCTGGTCATGAAGGTGCTGGACGAGAAAATTCCTTTGGATTAAACATTCAGTTACCCTTTGAACAGCAAGCAAACCCTTTTATAGAGGGCGATCCCAAGCTAGTTAACTTCAAATATTTCTTTACCCGCAAGCTGTTTCTCCTCAAAGAAAGTGATGCTGTAGCCTTGTTTCCGGGAGGCTTTGGCACTCAAGATGAAGCTTTTGAATGTATGACATTAAGCCAAACTGGTAAATTTGGGCCAGTACCTTTAGTTTTAATCGATCGCCCTGGTGGTGATTACTGGCGCTCTTGGAGCGAATATATTGATAAGCAATTAGTGCAAAATGGTCTTGTCAATCCTGAAGACCCCAGCCTTTACACGGTGACAGATAACCTGGATGTGGCTTGTGACGCTATCACCCGTTTTTACCAGGTTTATCATTCCAGCCGCTATGTGGGCGATAAGTTGGTCATCCGCCTGAAGACAGATATATCAGACGCTCTTTTAGAACAACTCAATGCTAATTTTAGCGACATTATTATTCAAGGAAGAATTGAAAAAAGTCAGGCATTACCTCAAGAAGCACAAGATGAAACTGTTGGACTACCTCGCCTCATTTTGTACTTCAATCAACGCGACTTGGGGCGCTTGTATCAGATGATTGCCACAATTAACCGGATGGGTACTCCTTCACCAGAGGATGTAGCGCATCCAGAAAGAAAGTAGCTCTTGAAGCAATACGCTTGGGTTAAGAAAATTTTTCTGTTAAGGCAGGGGGAGCAGGGCTTTCAAGGGTAGGTGTTTAAGAAAGTCGCCAAATGAAGGTATGATAGC